>JBILSS010000005.1:0-31633 GCA_044371965.1 Vampirovibrionales bacterium | reverse complement strand
AATGAGAATACGAACGGTTTGATTCGTCAGTACTTGCAGAAATCGAGTTCTTTTGCTAATGTGGGGGAAGCGGAGCTTGCTCGAATTGCGTATTTGCTGAACAATCGTCCTCGCAAGTGCTTGAATTTCAAGACCCCGTGGGAGGTACAGCATGCTGTGGCTTAACCGCCACCCCCTGCGACACTTGTTACTTGAATCCGCCTCTATAAAACACTATAGAAAGCTCTGCGAAAAGGATTTTACACTAAAAAAACAGACGCTTGTGAGGCGTCTGTTTTATTGAACTATTTACTTGTAGAAAGGTTCTATTTAATGGTCCGAAAGTTTGAACGATTCTAGTAAGGTGAGTATTGTTGAGGCATTGGGCTGTAAGATCCACCGTAGCTAGGAGGCTGTGGTTGGCTGTATCCGCCCTGTTGAGCGTAAGGGTCTTCACCCATATACACACCACCTTTATAGATAGGTTCCTGAGTGGGACCGTATCCGCCCTGTTGAGCGTAAGGATCCATGCTGTATCCGCCGTAGCCTTGTTGAGGCATACCATATCCGCCCTGTTGAGCGTAAGGATCCATACTGTATCCGCCGTAGCTTTGTTGAGGCATACCATAACCGCCCTGTTGAGCGTAAGGATCCATGCCGTAGCCGCCGTAGCCTTGGTTGTATCCACCGTAAGGGTTGCCTTGTCCAGCAGACCAGCCTTGTGGAATGTAACGAGGATCGTTGAAGCCCATGGTTTGGTAGCCGTAAGCATCGCGACGTAAGGATGGGAACGTGGAAATGGGTTGGAAGAATCCTGGGAAGCTTGCCGTGGTTGGGTTGCTTGCCAATCCGCCTTGTTCTCTGGTTCCCCATGAACTGAGGCTGAATCCTGGGGTGATGGCTGCACCGATAACGGAAGACAATGAGTATTCGTTACCGTACAAACCAGGGTTACCTGTAAACAAAGCAATTTGACCTGCTAAGTCACGAGATAATCCCGCACCGACTCGGCTGATGTTTTGTGGAAGATCTAAGCTAGATGAAACGTTGACTAACTCGCTTGAAGGAGGGTTAGCAAATTGACCGCCGCCAAGTTGTCCTTGTACGTTGAAGCCGCCTTGTGGTTGCCCGTAGCCCTGTGGAGCTCCGTAGCCTTGTGGTTGTCCGTAGCCCTGTGGAGCATACTGTGGATTGTTCATATACATTGTGATTTAAAAGTCCTCTATTTTCTACTCTATGTTAAGGTGTTGTTAATGTGTTCTAAAGGTTGTGGGTCGTAAGATAAAACCTATGTGAAGTCTATGTGCCTAAATAAAGTATTAACGCATGATTAAATTGACCTTTTGATACAATCTGTTACAAAACATATTTCGACAAATGAAAGACTTGCCAAAGAAGGATCTAGGAAAATCTTTTGTGATACCATTTAAACGATTGAATAGCGTATAGGTGGATTCTAGGAGCCTAGACTCGCAGATGGGTGAGGTGTACAGAGACGTACATAAGCACATCGAGAACCCGAGCGACAACGAAGACGCCAGACGCTATTTAATCGTTTAATTGGTATGACAAGGAGATTGCCACGCTTCGCTCGCAATGACGGTGTTTATTCAGACGTATGCCAAAGGGTTACAATCCAGTAACAATCGTTAAACTTTACTTATAAACTGGACGAATTGAAAAAGATAACCTATACTTATGGTATAAGGTCAGGTTTGGGTGACTCGGTCACCTATTTCAGTTGAATAATGAGGAGGATCTAGCATATGATGACTAGACTGTCGATTCATGGCCGTAACATCGAATTAACGTCTGCAATTAAAGACGCTATTTTCGAGAAAACGGAACGTGTGTTTTCCCATTTTGACTTTATTCAAAGCGTGGATATTCACTTGTCTGTTCAAAAAAACCCCCGAATTAGTGAAGCGCATTCAGCCGAAGCCTTGGTTCATGTCAATGGTGGCATGGTGAAGGTAGAAGCATCGAGTGAAAATCTTTATGCGTCGATTGATTTGCTTGTGGATAAGATCATGCGTTCTTTAACCAAGTACAAGTCCAAGCATTTAATGCGACAAAAATCCGCCCGAAGTCAAGGAGGCGAAACCTTACGAGTTCAAGGACAGGAATCCGTCCCTGAAGGCTATGAAGAAGATGCCTATCACATTGAGTTAGAACTCAGTAATGACAATGAAGCCGCCGCCTTTGCAGAAGCGGAAGTGCAGAGCATTCGCTATGCGTCTTAGCACTTAAGTTCACGAACTTATACGAAAAGGGATGCTCCGAAAAGGCATCCCTTTTTGGTTTTAAATGAGTGGTCTACAACTTTATAGCCAAGTTTAGAGTTTTCTGTACAGTAGGCTATTCTAGGAGCCTAGACTCGCAGATGTGTGATTGTACAAAGACGACCATAAGCACATCGAGAATCGTAGCGACAACGAAGAGACACTGTACAGGAAACTCTAAACTCGGCTATACCAAGCCGAAAGTAAGCACTTTAACAATCCCTCTCACCGCTTTACCTGGTGCTTGCCAAAGGCTGTTGATTCCTTTGGCAACGTTCACCACACCTGTTGCGGTATTGACAAGCTCTTTGGGTTTAGTCGTCTTGTTCAATGTTTTTAAGGCATCGCTTAAGGGCTGTAAATCAGGATTACTCATCGTCGCACCCGAAATCAATTCCTGCCCCACGGCTAAAAAGTCTTGCAAGGAATTGTTAGACAATAAATCTTTGTGAATGCTTTTGGTGATATTTTCTAGGCTTCGCTGACTAGCTTTGAGTGCTGCCATTTCTTTCAGATTAAACGCCAACAAACCCAAGGTAGCCACTTGCGTAGCGACGAGAAAAGGCAAGCCCCATTTGACATAAGCAGGCACAGGGGCTTCTTTACTTTCTTCATTGCTTTTTTCAATCGAGTTTAACAGCTCAAACAAACGAACATTCAAGGAGTTTTCTTCTTGCTTGTGAGCTTTTTTCTTCGCCGGTTTTGGATTCGTCGTCACAGGGGCTTGTGTTGAAACACCCACATGTGGCGGTAGGTTAGGCGGATATATCATTGAAGATGAAGACGGAAGGCTTGCCATAAGGGTTTCCTAAATGAATAAAAGGTTCCATTAGTTAGATAAAACACCCTCAAGCTCAAAAGATGCTAGGGAAGCTTAGAGAGAAGAAGTGGTTCTGTGCCCCACTAACTTCAGGAGAAAGCACAGGGCAATTGGGTTTCGTCATTGCGAGCGTAGCGTGGCAATCTGTAAAGACATCGCAGGTGGGGGAACCGATTGCTTCGTTGCAACGCAATGACGGTGGGTTTTGACAAAAGGGGCGTTTTGGCGTATAGTGAAGGTATCCAAAAAAAAGCACCGCTTAAAAGCGATGCAAATGTCTGAATAATCTGGTTTGAACATAAAAGAAGAAGGCTCACGAGTTGTCTGAAGACTCGTGGCTTTTGTCTATGTTTCTATTCTATCGCATTTGAGAATCATTTGCAAGTAAAACTTTGCAATTGCTCTAAATGCTCTATTTTGCTATGATTTAATTGTCTTGTCCCCTCTCCTAATTTTAGGAGAGGGAAGAGAACGTCTGAAAGACGTTCGTGGGTGAGGTTAAACCACAAACGAAGTCTAGTGTTTAACCGCCCCCTAACCCCCTCCTAAAATCAGGAGGGGGGACAAAGCCACTAGAACTAAAGAAAGAGCCCCCCCATGCGTTCATTGTTGCGTTCCAACACCCTAGAGCTTGACACCCTGCACCAGCTCATCCGCACGGCACAAGGCTTCGTCGATGCCCTAGACAAGGCTCGTGCGACTGGCAAGCCTTACCTCAACGACTCGCTGAAGGGTAAAACGGTGACGACGCTCTTCCATGAAGCATCCACTCGCACACGCTTAAGCTTTGAGCTTGCGGCGAAGAATCTTGGGGCGACGGTCTTGCCTTTTCCTGTGGAAACGTCCAGCCTAAAAAAGGGCGAATCCCTTGAAGATACGCTTGAAACGCTCATCGCCATGGGCGTCGATGCCGTGGTGCTTCGTCATGCTCAAGACGGCATCCACCTCGATCTAGACAAGCACACCCACGGACGCCTTGCCTTGCTCAACGCAGGCGACGGCATGAGCGATCATCCCACGCAAGGCTTGTTGGATGTGTTGACGTTGTATCAACAAGCGGGCTGTAATTTTGATGATATGAAGAAGCTACGGCTCGGGATTGTGGGCGATATTAAGCATAGTCGTGTGGTGACGGCGAGCTTGACGTTGGCGAAGAAACTCGGTGTGCAAGTGAAGCTTCACGCCCCTGATGCCTTGGCACCTTCGTCTGTCACGTTAGACCGTTGGAAGCATGAGCTTCAGCTCAAAGACGCTCCTGAATTTGATTTAGACCACCTGCTTGCTGAAGTAGATGTCATCATGGCGTTGCGTTTGCAAAAAGAGCGTTTGTCGGCGTCTGAAACGCCTGAGGCGTTGGAAGCCCTCGTGCAGAAGATTCAGCTCACACCTGAGCATTTGGCTCGTTACGATCGGGTGAACTTGATGCATCCTGGGCCTGTGAACTGGGGCGTCGAGCTGGATGCGGAGCTAGCCAAGCATCCGAAGTCGTTGATCAATCAGCAGGTGCGAAACGGTGTTGCCATACGGATGGCGTGCTTGCTCTGGGCATTATAGTATCCGCTATATAAAACGGTCTATTGTCTCTTCGTTGTCGCTACGATTTTTTTGTTTGGTTATGTATAGTATTTTCTATATAAAATGTTCTATTGCCTCTTCGTTGTCGCTACGATTTTTTTGTTCTGTTATGTACGTTTGTGTACACGCCTTCACAAAAAAATCTAGGCTCCTAGAATAGTCTAATAGCTCATTTTATCTATAAAACACTATAGGTCTGTCTACACGCCCGCACAAAAAATTCTAGGCTCCTAGAATAGCCTCATAGCCTGTTTCATCTATCGAACACTATAGAAAGCTCTGCGAAAGTCCCATTCGGCGAATCTTCTGTGTCAAAACAAGCCGTTTTTTCGTTGTGTACGTCTATGTACACGCCTCAAAAGCCGTTTTTTTTTCCTTGAATCTTCATCCGACTTGAACTTTTGCAGAGCTTTCTATAGAGAAAAAATATAACGTGCGGTGTAAGCCGGGTTCTGTATTTAACGTCGTCATCTGTCTTGGGGGAAGGTCGCCCTTCACTCCTCTAGCGGCGTAAGCTCTAAACGGATTCTGCCGAGCAGGCGTTGCATCCGTGTCAGGCAAGCTCTAGCCTTGCACCCTGTTGGGGTTTACCTAGCCATGGTCTTACGGCCATGCTGGTGAGCTCTTACCTCACCGTTGCACCCTTGCCTGCAATAAAGCATAGGCTGTTTACATTTCTGTGGCACTTTCCTCACGGTTACCCGCACCAGGCGTTACCTGGCGACTCGCTCTGGGGAGCCCGGACTTTCCTCAAGCAAGCGACCGAAGTCCTTGCCTGCGACAACGTACCACACGTTACTCGCTTATTTTGTCACGAAAAGCTAAAAGTCACAAGGCTTTATAAAAATCGGACGTGTTATAATACCAATTAAACGATTGAAAAGCGTATAGGTGGATTCTAGGAGCCTAGACTCGCAGATGGGCGAGGTGTACAGAGACGTACATAAGCATATCGAGAATCGTAGCGACAACGAAGACGCCAGACGCTATTTAAGCGTTTAATTGGTATAAAAAACCACTTTACCATTCACAAAGTGAATCTATAGCCAAGTTTACCAGACCCTAAAGAGTTACGAAGCGAAGAAAAAACCCCTTCAAGTGTTTTGCACTTGAAGGGGTCAGATTTAAAATCGTTTTAAACGATTAAGCAGAAGCTCCAGCAGAAAGAGCTTGCTCAAGGGCGTTTAAAGCAGCATCATAGTTAGGCTCATTGGTCACTTCAGGCACGATTTCGCTGTAAGCGATTTTGCCTTGAGCATCAATAATAATAACCGCACGAGTCAACAAACGCAAGTTAGGCAAAATCAAACCGTAAGCTTGACCGAAGCTCAAGTTGCGGTGATCGCTTAATGTGGTGGCTTCCATGTTTTCAGCTCCACAGAAACGGGCTTGAGCGAAAGGTAAATCCACCGAAACCGTGATGAATTCAACATTGGATTTACCGTTTAACTTTTGGTAAAAGTTACGGCTTTGAATCTGACAAACAGGGGTATCCAAGGAAGGAACAACGTTCAAGAAAACCGTTTTCCCTGAATAGTTGTTTAAGGTAACGGCTTCTAATTTGCTGTTCAATAATTCGAAGTTAGGTGCATTCTGCCCTACACGAATTTCTGAACCTTGTAAATCCATGGCATTGCCTTTGAATGTTACTTGAGTGGTCATCTTAAGATCCTTTACAATAAATAATAAACATCATAAACCTTAACGTTGGCGTATGACTTTATTTAATCTAACACAAGAACACCCTTTGGGAAACGGCTCTTTAGTTTATCTTAAGGATTACGGGCTTTTTAGCGTAGAAAAAAGGTTTTGATCCAACTAGCACAACATTTTATTTTGGGCGTTTTAATCAAACAGATGCCCTGCTTGCAAGGTATCTTTAATATAGTATTTTCTATATAAAATGTTCTATTGCCTCTTCGTTGTCGCTACGATTTTTTTGTTCTGTTATGTACGTCTGTGTACACGCCTTCACAAAAAAATCTAGGCTCCTAGAATAGTCTAATAGCTCATTTTATCTATAAAACACTATACCAATTCTTAGATTAAATAGCGTCTGGCGTCTTCGTTGTCGCTCGGGTTCTCGATGTGCTTATGTACGTTTGTGTACACCTCACACATCTGCGAGTCTAGGCTCCTAGAATAGCCTACTGTACAGAAAACTCTAAACTTGGTTATATAAGGCGGGCGTGATAAATCACGCCCCTACATTTAACACGCTATTTAATCGTTTAATTGGTATGAAATAGGTTAGTGGAAACCTTACTGGTGGCACAAAAAATACATAGCCCTGCTTTTATGCCTATACGTATTATGAAGGCCAGCTTCGAGGAAATATCGTGACGGCGTTAAGTTCAGAAACTCCACAACCGTATCCCCTAAGTCGGCAAAACGTTTTAAATGCCGTGTCGACGGCTTCTGTGCATGCCTCGCCTTCTCAAAAAACGCCCCCTCCCCCTCCTGTCCCCGTCGTTCAACAAGCCATTAATCCGATGAACGCTGGTTTGATTGGATTCTCGCTTGTGACTGCTACTGTTTTAGCCTTTGTGGGAGGTAATGCAATAAAAAAAGTGTTCGATAAAGTCTTAAAAGAAACCCAAGAAGCGGAAAGACTTGCGGCAGAACAAGCCAAGAAAAAATTGAAAAATACACCCCATGAAAATAAGATAGATAGCTTTATAAGAGAACAAGAACAAAGGCTAGAGAAGAGAAATCAAGAACGTCGACAAGAACAAGTCCAAAGAAGAGCAGAAGAAGCTAAGCAAAAATTAGAAGAGGCTAAAAAACAACAAGAAGAGTTTTTAAGGCAAGAAAAAGAACGCCAATATGCCGAGTTTGAAAAGGTTAGACAAGAAGCGGAAAAAAGAGCGAATGAAGTAAGAATCCGAAGAGAAGCGGAAGCACGAGCTGAAGCTCAGCGAAGAGCAGATGAGGCTCGCAAGCAAAGCTCTAATTCTTATGGGCAAGGAAGCTCTCGTCAGAATCATCAAACAAATGGAAACAATGGCTCTCGTTATGGAGGTAATCATTCACAGGGTACGGATGGTGCTAGTGGCTCGCCACCACCACCCAAAACGGCATGGGAGCTAAGAGATGAGAAGATACGACAATTGGGGAGTAGAAAAGCAGGGAAGCCTTCTAAAGAAGTCTTACTTAACTTACTTAATGAAATAGCTAAGAAACACATAGCAGAGATAAACAAAAAAATAGAGAAGGCAAACTCTAAATTACCAGAAGATCAAGCGGAAGAATTAGTTCAATTAGTAAGTTTGAATTCAACTGATAGAGAAATCAGAAGGCTTCTTAATAAAACGATGTTAGAACACAATTTTGAGCAAAGCAAGTCAGAAGAAGTGCAAACCGAGGCTAGAACTCTCGGCTCTATTTTAGCCTTACTAAAAAAGCATCACATCAAGTAGTGAAATAGGGCGGTGGAAACCTTGTCTAAACGATCGCTGGCACCGCTAGATGCTGAACCGAGCATCGCTGATTGAAATCCCAAGGCACCGAATCCCAATAGCGAACCGCCTCCGCCTGCGGAAGACAGGGTCGCTGGAGTAGACGGCATTGATGCCGTCGTGGTCGCAGGGCTTGCTGGAGGAGCCGAGTAAAAGGATGGGAAGCGTCCAAGGGGTGGCATGGGATTGTCCTTATTGTTTGCAGATTTACTAACAGTATAGCATAAGAAGATACCCATTTCAAAAAAAAAGAGATTTTTTTAAGGATTTTGATCGCTTCCCATTGTGTGAGATCCTTCACATACGTTCAGAATGACGATTCCCCTACCGCAAAAACGGATGCTTCTCTTCAGGTGGATGCGTCCAAATTGCTTGGCTATGGTTCAATCGATGAAAGGGCTTCAAGGACTTAAACGGGTTTCGCTTCTTGGGCAAAGTCGCTTCGCTCGGTTTTGACGCCACTTTTTTCACATTCGCCAAGGGAGGTCGCTCATACTGCGGTAACCACGCCTTACCTTGCAAGGCTTTCACATACAACGGTGTAACCTTAACTTGCTTGGCTGGTGGGGTACGTTCTTCAAAGGCGGTTAAATCCTGCCAAGACTGCCCAGCATTCAGTTGCACAATAGCGTTTTGCATGGCGGCACATTGTTGAGGCGAAAAGAACACGCCTTCTTTTTGAATCGCCTTGCTGAGGTAGTTGCCCTGCCCTTGTGATGCATCACCCGAAAAAAAGCCCAAACGGCTCGCCAAACGTAAGACCAAGTAAGTCGGCACGTTTAGCTGATGTGCCACCACTCGCAAGGGGATTTCCACATGAGTGGGTCTCCATGGCGTTGGGGGGGGCTGAATTTCTCGATGCGTGGCTTGCATAGTTTTCCTTAACATGGACTTCCTAAGGGATTTTCTTCTTTTATTGTATGATAGAGTTTGATATTTGGCATACGTTGCCTCAAAAAATTGTAACAAAGGTAACATCTTATGAACGCTTTAATTGAAGGACGCAATTACATTAACGGGACTTGGCAAGACGCCGTTTCCCACGAACGCTTTGAAAATCGTAGCCCTAATCAACCTAAGGATCTCATTGGTACGTTTCCAGCTTCTACCCTTGAAGACGTCGACTTAGCGGTGAAGTCGGCTCAAGAGGCGTTTGCGGCTTGGAAAGCCACGCCTGCCCCTGAACGAGCGAAGATCCTCATTAAAGTGGCTCAACTGTTAGAGCGAGACAAGGCGTCCCTAACGCAAGAAATGACGCGTGAAATGGGCAAAAGCCTTGTCGAAGCAGGCGGAGACATTCAAGAAGCGATTGATATGGCGTATTTTGTGGCAGGCGAAGGGCGTCGTCTGTATGGGCAGACCACGCCATCTGAACTGCCGAACAAGTGGGCAATGACGATGCGTCAGCCTGTGGGGGTTTGTGGGTTGATTACCCCGTGGAACTTCCCCATTGCGGTGCCGAGCTGGAAGATTCTGCCTTGTTTGCTCGCTGGCAATACGATCGTCTTTAAGCCTGCGGAAGATGCTCCCTTAATGGGGCAACGCTTTGTCGAAATTTTTGAAGAAGCAGGCTTGCCCAAAGGCGTTTTAAACTTGGTGCAAGGCATTGGCGAAACAACAGGGCAAGCGATCGTGAATCACCCTGATATACGGCTGATTAGCTTTACAGGGTCGAGTGAAACAGGGGAAACGATTGCGGCACAATGTGGATCGCAACTCAAGCGAGTGGCGTTAGAGCTTGGCGGAAAAAATGCGTGCATCGTGATGGACGACGCCGATTTAGAACTCGCCGCAGAAGGCATCGCATGGGGAGCCTTTGGTACCAGCGGTCAACGATGCACCGCCACCAGTCGTTTATTGGTGCATCACTCGGTGCAAGCCCGCTTGTTGGACTTGCTCTTAAAAGAAACGGCAAAACTTGCGGTGGGCAATACCCTTGAAGGGGCGGATATTGGTCCGATTATCAATACGACACAGCTTAAGCGTGTGTTGGACTACATCACCATTGCCCAAGCCGAAGGAGCCACGCTCTTATGCGGAGGGTATCAAATAGAGTCGGATGGCTACTTTGTCGCCCCAACGATTTTCGACGGCGTAACGCCCACCATGCGGATCGCGCAAGAAGAGGTCTTTGGTCCTGTGCTTGCGGTGATGAGCTTTGACACGCTAGACGAAGCGATCGCCATTGCGAATGGCGTCGATTATGGCTTGTCTTCCGCAATATTCACGAATAATATGAGCCATGCCTTTCAAGCCGTCGAAGCACTTGAAGCAGGGATTACGTATGTGAACGCCCCGAGCATCGGGGCGGAAGTTCACTTACCGTTTGGCGGCGTCAAGAAAACAGGCAATGGGCATCGAGAAGCCGCAAGCCAAGCGTTTGATGTGTTTACGGAATGGAAAACCGTCTACATCGACTATAGCGGTCGGCTGCAGAAGGCTCAGCTCGACAATAACTAAATAGGCTTGAAGTTGGCGTCGTATTTAGAGATGGTGACGTTACCCGCTTGGTCTTTTTTGACGTCTGTCCAAGTATTGTCTGAGTTTTTGGTTCGTACAGAAGAATACAGGACTTGGTTATTGGCATCTCTCCAATAAATGTCTTGGCGTTGTCCGTCTGCTGTTTGTACGCCTTGGTACTGTGTTTTACCGTCTCCGCCAGGTCCACTAAATACAATAGGTTGCGGTGGCGGTGGTGGCGGCGGTGGTGATTGAACCACTCGTTCAACAACCCGTTCAACGATCTGCGGCGGTGGTGGTGGTGGTGGTGGTGATTGAACCACTCGTTCAACAACCCGTTCAACGATCTGTGGTGGTGGTGCTGGAGGCGTGGGTGGTTCTGGCTGTGCTGGTGGATCCACAGTTGTGGGTGTTGTCGGTGGACTAAAAATATTCGACGTATCCTTCAAAATAGGGAGTTCTATCCCTGCAAAGACAGACGTATTGGCTGTGCTGGAATTACTACTCGCCTTCGTCTCTTGGGTGGAGGATCCATTTCTAGCATCCGCAAGGGCTTTTAATAAGGCAATAATACCTTCATAACCCGACGTGCCTAGGGTTGAAGTAGATTGTACGTTGCTTGTAAAGGCATTAAGTCCAATAGAAATGGATTTAAACGACTTTGTATTTTTAGTTGTTAAACCAGCCCCATCAAAAAAGGTTTTTATTATGCTGGAACTATTATATCTTGATAAATCGCCTAAGGTAATCATACTGTTTTTTCTCTCTCTCAAAATGTTTGCCATATCTTGTGACTTTTCCCTAAAGCCATAAGATGCCTTAAAAAATCCGTCAAACTAATAAACGAAAACAGGCACTCTAAATTGCCAAATGTAAACAATTTGTTGCAAAACCTAAGTTCTAAGAGACGATTCCCCCCTCCTGATATCAGGAGAGGGGACAGGACTTTTGCGGAGCTTTCTATATGAATCCGTCGAATTAAAAACTTAAACGGCTTCCAAACGACGTAGAACTTCGCTGTATACGCTTTTAAGATCGCCACAATCTAAGCGGAAGACGTCCTTGTCCAAAATAGTGCCTGTTTCAGTGTCTCTAAGACGGAAGTTGTCGGGGCTGAGTTCATCCCCTAAAAGCAATGCCCCCTCCGCATCGATGCCCACTTCAAGTTTGAAATCCGCACAGGTGATGCCTCGTTCACCAAACAAGCGGACAAACGCCGTATTCACCGCTAAAGCGAGCATCTTTAAATCCGCCACGCTATACGGAACAGGCACATAATCCAGCACCACCAAGGCGTCATCAGGCAAGGGGGGATCGCCAAGGGCATCGTCTTTCAAGCAGAACTCCACAAGCGGAGATTTAAACACTGTGCCAGCTTCCACAAAGGGGAATCGCTTGCAGAAGCCTCCATAAGCGACATTTCGCACAATGATTTCTACAGGCAACATGGTAAGTGGCGTGTAAATCAATGTATCGGGGCTTGTCGTATTCCTCAAAAAACAGCTTCGAATGCCTTGACTTTCCAAATAACGAAACAGCAAAGCTGAAATGCGAGCATTCAACTCGCCCTTGCCTTCAATGTAGGCTTTTTTCACACCATTAAAGGCGGTGGCATCGGATTTAAAATGCACGAGTAGGGTGCCGTCGGCTTGGGGGGTCAGGATCTTGGTTTTGCCTTCTTGGGCGTGAGGGATCGTCATGGGGGGCTTTCTTTGGCTTAAGGTATTTTAAAGTAGTCTAGCATAAATAGAGCATCTTTGCAGAACAATAAAAAGTCCATGCTTTCCTCTTAAAACTGTATATTGTAAAGCTCCCTTCAGTTGTAAAACGACCATGTCGATATAATATAAATAGTATATGTGTAAGCTTTTTCCATAATCTAGGTAAAACACTTAATGAGAGGTCATTTTAATATGAGTCCACAAGCTAAAAAAATATTTAAGTCTACTGTAAAAGCAGGCTTTTCTTTAATGGAAATCAGCTTTATTATGGTATTGATTGGTGTGGTGATTACGCCCATTATTCTTAACCAAACGGCTCAAAATGCCTTATATAGCCAAGAACTAAAATCCTTAGAAAATGCGAGTTTAAGTGACACCCAATTACTCGAACTCTTAGAAAATCAAGCTAAAAAAGCAGATTTGGTAAAAGAAATCAGCGAGAAGATGGCAGAATTGGCATTAGGGGCTAAAATTGTTAACGCAAACGTGGCTTCACAAGAAGAACTTTACGATCCCCTCGCCACTGCCAATGGTAATTACTTAAATACCTTGGATACGTTTTTTCAGAATGTTGCGACTGTTGGCCCCCCTGTTTATAAGTATAAATTGCCGAATGAAACCGATGAAAAAATTACAACCCCTCAAAAAACCTTCTTCTTAAAGACATCGAATGGGAAGTATGTTCCCTTGTTTACCTATAATTGGGAGTTTAGAGATCAATCGTCTAATACTAACGACGAAAATCAAAACACCAGTACAGGCACTTACTTGGTGCGTGCCGAATTAAAAGTGTATAAAATTGCCTCCCCTGTGGCTCAAACTGCATTGACGACGGTGCCTGAAACGGTTCAGACGAACAGCATCACCTCGAACTTAAACGTGCGGAATGATGTTCAAGTAACAGCACTCAAAGCTAAAATGCCTAGAGTCTTAATCAATTTTACCTTTGACATGAGCCGAGGGGCTTGTTATTCCCCAGCGACAACTCAGTATGCAACGCGTTTGGCTCGTGGCACAACAACTTGGACGACCTTGGATTTCATTTCTTATAATGGTACAAATCAAGGCTTACTGTGTGCCCCTTACTTTCAACCTTCAACGAATAATACCCCTTCGGCTAGTCCTTGGGCGGATGGAAATGTTGAATCCAATGGTGTGCTTAAACCCACATGGTACGATATTTATTATAATGATGGTCAACTTTTTTGGACGAATGGAACGGGTCCAAAGACTAGTAAAGAACAATCGGTCACTACGCCCGACACGGCAATGGGCTTTGCCAGTTTCCTTGATGGTTCGAATTGGCGGATGCCTAAAGTCGATGGGTATCCAAGCCACACTGTTATGGGGACTAGTACGTCTTTGGCGACCTATACATTACGAAAGCCTATCTTAAATACCAATCCATCTCGAAACTTTCCAGAAGGTGATTTTGATAAAACGGCCTTGAACTACATTCGTTGTTATAATTACAAAATGCCGACCAAGCTACAAGGTCCCCTTCAAGATTTTAGCGCCCCAACCGCTTTTTGGTTTGCAGACTTTTACGGTCCACCTTATAACATTGCAATTACGACCCCTCACCCAGACTGGCAACAGTTTAACTGTGCCCAGTATAATATTTCTTGGCTCACCCCCAAAAACGTATCAATGCCAGCAGGAAGAACCAATCAAGCAGGGTCGTACTTCTTCGTGAGACAAAGTGCGGGTAATCTCGTTCAGGAAGATTACCATACCTTGGAAGCGGCTCGTATGGCGATTAGTGATGATATGAGAGATATTGGCGGAGATAATTCTGGTAATACCAAGGTTAAATTCAACACTGGCGGGTTTGGCACTAATCAACCTATAGGTTCGCTTGAATCAAATAGTGATGGAACGACCGAAAATGCTCGCTGGATTTCAGGCGTGGAATTTCAACGTTCGGCGGCGTTGATTTCTATGTTTTCATTGCTCGATCGACCCACTGATTACAAAAACATGTTTGAAGTTTCCGTAATGCTGAATGAACCTTTGGCTGCAACGTCTTCAAGCGGTCTGACGACCTACAAAAGATACCCTTATGATGATATTACGCCCAATACTGACCCTCGTTTAGAGAAGGCGAAATTAGGCCCCGCTAACCCGCCTTCACTTCAAACCGTGATGAAGCATTTGTACGGCATGAATCGCTTATTAGGGTTTTCGGGAAATGCGGGAGATGCCAACTTTCGTCACTTGGCGAATAGGGCGACCTTCGATGTGAAGCAATCCATTATAGATTTTCGTGCCATGTTGAAGGAAACGGCTCAATTGACTTGCCGAAAAGATCTAAGCATTGCTCTAACAGCTACTGCAGACAATAGATGTAACGACAATGTAGATTCAAAATGGATGGAGCATTTGGGCTACGACCACTATGTGAACATCATCTTCTTCCCCAGTGATATGTCGGGGAATGCAGCAAGGGTTAATCCATCTAAGAACGACGATGGTACCTTGCTATTTACTTCTACTACTACTTTGCAAAATGACTTAACGAGCATGATACCCGATAATATTCATAATGACTTTGCACCAAGCAGTGACCCATTTAAAGACAAAATCACCTATGTCTTGGTCGTGCATAAGGACCAACATGAACAACTAAAAGGTCGTGTTGAATGGTTAAGGAATGAAATGCGATCGAAAGGCGTTCCTGTCGTCTACGAAGAGGTGGGAAGTGTTAAAGACTATGAAAGATTTTTCAATGGAGACTTACTCCAACTCTTTAAAGAAAAATCCGAAGGTGGTACTGCGGCTACAGGCGAATTTAACAACATGGAAGCCGACGACTATAGCTATTAGGGATAGTCTTCGATAGATGAAACAGGCTGTGCTTGGTTAATAAAAGAATCAAGCACGGCTGGGTAAAGTTCATGTTCTTCCGCCTGCACACGCAAGGCAAGGCGTTCCACCGTGTCTTCTTCCAAAACAGGCACGGTGCGTTGCCCCAACACAGGCCCTGAATCCACGTCATCCGTCACCACATGAACGGTGCAACCTGTAAAGCGTTCGCCATTGGCTAGCACGCTGGCGTGGACCTTCGCTCCGAACATGTTTTTGCCTCCGTACGCAGGCAATAGGCTCGGGTGGATATTGGTGATGCGTCCTTCATACGCCGTGGTAAGCACGGGTGTTAGAATTTTTAAATAGCCTGCTAACGCAATAAAATCAATGTTTAGGGCATTGAGTTCGCTGAGCAAGGCTTGGTCATAATCCGCAGGGCTGGCGAAGTCTTGGGCATTCAACGTCAAGGTGGGGATTAAATGCTTTCGGGCGTATTCTAAGCCAAGGGCATCCGCTTTATTGGAAACCACCAGTGCCAGTTCCGTATTAGTAAGCGTGCCATCTAAAATGGCATGGTGAATGGCTTGCATATTCGTTCCTGTACCTGAAATAAAAACCGCCAATTTGTAAGGCGATGCTTGATCAAATGAAGCAGGGGGCATGGGGTATTCCTTTTTTAGATCAGTAAACACAGTGATGGCAATCAACACATTCTATAGAACAGAGGGGCTTTTACTCCTTCCCCTTTAAGGGGGAGGGAACAAGATATTTAGGTCGAGGATTTCAAGGAAGGCTTTAACGGTGATTCTTCCGCAAGAAGCTCGTCTTCCGCCAAAAGTTCCCCAAAGGTTTGATGCCACTTCTTCGCCAAATGCTTAATTTGATTCGCAGGCAATGGCTTCAACAACGCCAACGCCAAACGCAGGTGAGGCAAGGCATCATACCAACGGTTCATCCGCCGTTCACAAGCGGGCATTTGCTTAAAGGCTTCTTGGGCTTGGGAAAGGCTAATATCCAACTGCTTGCAGACATCTCGCAATAACCTCGCACTCAAGACTTGTTGCATCCCTTTGGGGCAGAGGTAAAGCAGGTGTAACGCCATTTTTAGATTGCTGTAATTGTCGTACCAGCGAGTGCTACGAATGGGGCTGAACTCGCTATTTTTAAGCGATGTTTGAATGGGTGATGTCGTCGCAGGTGGTTTAGGGCGAGATGTCATGGGGCATCATGTCCTTTTCTGAAATTTTGTCCACGTCTACAAGTTAGCAGTATAGCTTATTTTTTGCTTATGGTAAAGTAGAAATGTTTAAGGAAGGTGTCTCTACTCCGTTTATAGCTGGTCGTCGTCAGAGACCTTTGCTCCGCCAAAGGTCTCCAACACCTCTAAAGGCGGTTTAAGGAGGGGGAAGGGAGGACGTATTGCGTTTCTCCTCCCTCATTTCCCCCTCCTTAAAAATCCACCCCCTTTTGCGTCGAAAAAGTTAAGAACTTTTTCTCTTGGGAAAGAAAACCGTTGGTTTCCTCTCCCAACCTCTCCTTCCTAAAGGTGAAGATTCACTTCGTGAATATGAAGGTTTCTGCCCACCTCGTCGCATCATCCCCTTTGCACGACGTCCGCAAAATCGCTCGGGGATTCGCAATTCGCTCACCCGCTCGGATTTAGTGCGTTGACGTCTGCTTGTGCCAGTATCTATCAAGTTCTAAAATAGCTCAGAATAAGGATTCCCCCCATGAACGCTTCTCAACTCATCGTCGCCCTAGATCTTCGTGGTAAGCAAGACGCCCTTGCCCTCGTCGAACGCCTGAAACCCGCAGGACTCAAACACGTCAAAGTTGGCATGTCTCTTTTCTATGAAGCAGGCATCGGCTTGATTGAAGAGCTGAAAGCTCAAGATCTCGATGTCTTCGTAGATCTCAAACTCCACGATATCCCCAACACTGTCGCCCGCACCGTGGATGTCCTCATTCAAGGGGGTGCTAGCTTTTTGAACGTCCATTGCTTGGGCGGCTTCAACATGATGCAACGTGCCAGCGAACAGGCTCAAAAAAGCAGCAATGCCCTCGGGATTCCCCCAGTCAAGGTCATCGGCGTAACGATACTCACCAGCCACCAGCCCAGTGAATTGTCGCAAGACTTACAAACCCAAGTCCCTTTGAAAGACATGGTGCTTCATTTGGCGAAACAAGCCCATCAAGCAGGGCTTCACGGCGTGGTTTGCTCCCCTGAAGAAGCGTCTTTACTGAAAGATGATCTAGGCGAAGACTTCCTAAAAGTCACCCCTGGGATTCGCCCTGAAAACTACGGTAAGGCAGACGATCAAGCCCGTATTTTGACGCCAAAACAAGCCTTAA
Organism: Vampirovibrionales bacterium; assembly: GCA_044371965.1. Lineage (GTDB taxonomy): Bacteria > Cyanobacteriota > Vampirovibrionia > Vampirovibrionales > JAJTHC01 > JAJTHC01. Next base: position 14,178 of record JBILSS010000005.1, on the reverse strand, counting down.
CACAAGGTGCGACCCACCTTGTGGTGGGTCGCCCTATTCACGAGTCGCCAGAACCCGAGGTGGTTTTTCAATCTATTTTAGCATCGATGCTAGACTAATTAAGAAGACTGTTGGGGTTCGTCTTTGGTGAAACGGCTTGAAGGTTTTCAAGCGTGACGTTTGCCACATTCAACGTTTTTTGCGTTTCTTTTATTAAAATCGCAAGTACGTCTTCTTGTTCGTACCAGTAACCTAACATTTGACGCAATTGCTCTTGATTCGGCATGGGTTGCGTCGTGTAATTGGGGGGAAGGTATTGTCTCACATCGTTGGGGTCAGGCAAGGCTTGCACCGCAAATTCTTGGGTGTACACGGTGTTGTCGCCTTCTAAGGTGTTTTGAATGTAGCTTAACCAAGCGTCCCATGTTTTTTGGGCGTCGTTCATTTTGCCTGCTTCTAAGGACGTGTAAAGGGATTTTAAATCGTCTAACGCCTTTTCTTGTATAGACACGCTTGCTTTTAAGATTGCCAATTTGTCAGTCAATTCAAGCACTTGGGCTTGAGCTTCTTCTTGCACACGTTCTTGCAAAGGGTTCTTTGATCCCCCTTTGGTGATGAAGTCCATTTGATTCAAGGATTGAATGCGAACGGCTTCGTTCAAGGAATTACTAACGAGGTTGAATTGCTTGACGGGAGAGATCGTCAACGCATTGGGTGTGTTTTGAGTCATGGAGGGTTTACCTTCTTGCTTTGATCGTTTGTCATTTGTGATACCATTTAAACGAGTGAATGCAGATGCCTTCTCTGAAGGTGTCGTGATTTGCTCATGTCGACTTGAAAGCTTGAAACATTTCGTAACATTCTTTCCTGTATTTCGTCTATAATAACGATAACTCTATCTAACTTAAAAAAATCACACGGATTCCCCCATGTCGCAAACCTTTGTCGCTCCACTTGCTGCTCTTATTGATGCCTTTCAACAATTGCCAGGCGTCGGCCCTAAAACGGCTCAACGCTATGCGTTTTATATGTTGCAAGCCTCCGAAGAAAAAACGCATCGCTTGATTGAAGGCCTGCAAGATGCCAAAGCCCACGTGCATGAATGCACGCACTGCCACCAGTGGAGCGTCGCTTCCCCCTGTGGCGTATGCACCGATGCTCAACGCAGCGACACCATTTTATGCGTGGTCGAAGCTCCTCAAGATGTTTATGCCCTTGAACGCACCCAAGCCTTTAAAGGCAAGTACCACGTCCTCGGAGGGGTCTTGTCTCCTATGGATGGCATCGGTCCAGACACGCTGAACATTCGCACCTTGTTGGACCGAGTCCAAGCCTTGTGCCAAACACATGGTCACGATGCGATTGAGGTGTTGTTTGCCTTACCCCCTAGTACGCAGGGGGAAATGACGAGCTTGTATATGGCTCGGCAATTGAAGCCGTATGAGGTGAAGGTGACTCGTATTGCGTATGGCTTGCCTGTCGGCGGAGACTTAGACTATGCGGATCAACTGACCTTGTCTCGAGCCTTAGAAGGGCGTCAATTGCTTTTATAGAACCCTTACGCACAAAACAGAGCCTCGGTCGGTTTTATGCGGATAAGGGACTATTCTAAGCAAGGGATGAATCACATGAGCGGACTCAACATCGTCTATAGCGAAGCCAGTGACGGCTACGCCCCATGGAATTATAACTTACCAGCATCGGCTATTACGCCTGAACAATACAATGCCTTCACGCCTTACAACAATAGTAATTACGCCCCATTATCCTTCCAGCAACGCAGTTCCACAGGCGAACCCTTGCCCATGCCTTATGCAGGTTTGCAAGCCGTTGCTCTTGAAACCATCGCCAAAGACCGCTACTTGCGTACGCCTCAAACCAACCCTTATCAGACCTTCGCCAATTACGGAGGGCTGAATCAATACGGCTTTGCCAATAGCCAGTTCCCGCCCGATGCCCTCAATCCCTATTTTAATCAACAAGCCTAATACCAATTAAACGATTAAATAGCGTCTGGCGTCTTCGTTGTCGCTACGATTCTCGATGTGCTTATGTACGTTTGTGTACACCTCGCCCATCTGCGAGTCTAGGCTCCTAGAATCCACCTATACGCTTTTCACTCTATGAAATGGTATCAGATTGAGCAGTTTGTGACTTGTTTGGTGTATTCACGTAATTCACAAAGTCATGCGAAAACTTCGGAGCCATCAATACATTGCTCGCAATTTGAGCCGTCAACCCCGCCGTCGATGCCAGCAACAACGTCGCTTCTTCTTTAATACGTTTGGCTTCTGCTGTGTCTTGAACCGCTTTAGGCAATGCCACCCAATTAAAATGCTCAATGGCTTTAAGCGAACTTAGTTTCGCCACCCAATAAACGACCATCCCCATCCACGAATGGGTGAAATCACGGATGTAAAGCTCATCTCGCTTGTCTTTGGGATCCCGTGAATATCGCATCGTGGGAATAATTAAAGACGGTAATAACCAGTGCAAGGCGTGGTAGGCTGATTTATAACTATACAATTTTTCGAGCTTTTCAGGGTTATTGTGATGCTTGACGGTGTAGGCTAATCCCCCCAAAGCGGCGGTCATATAGGTGGCTCCCATTAGGGCGACGCCAACAGCAGGGGCTTTGAGCTTAAAGCTCAATTCGCCGTTTTCGTCTCGCTTGGCTTGAAAAAAGGCGTGCTTCAACTCGCCTTTCAGCGAATGATCTTCAGGGTATTCGACTCGGTGATGTTTTTTTTCAAGAGCTTTTTCTTTTTTAGATTGCGGAAAAAGTAGCATACTACTTAATTTCGCCAGCGCGATGCCGCCCAATAAGCTGGTGACAATCGCTTGCAAGTCGTAATCCATAAGGCGAATGCCCCGTTGAATCATCCGCTCTTTAAAGGTAGAAGCCGTGATTTTAGGGCAAGGTCTCATTAGCTTGTAGGCCAGTCGTCGCAACCCTAAGAAGCCTCCTGCGGTGACGAGGGCTTCAAGGGTGTGGCGTTTCTTGTCTTGAGGTGTTTGCTCGTCCCACCCTTCTTTCAGGTTCTGGACTTTGTCAGGCGATTGCATCCACTGATGAACCTGCTTAAGGTGCTTCATGGCTTGAATGCCAATAGCAGGACCGATTAAGGCGGACGCAGTAAGCGACAAAATTTGGGCGGGAATATAGCTAAAAAAGTGATTCTTTTCTTTTGCGGCAGCTTTTTCGGCGTCGGTACCAAATTCTTTTTTGGCGTCGGCACCTATGGCTTTACCGATGCCTTGTAAGGCTTTCGGCAGTTTAGCAATGACATCTGGCTTGCTTAAGCGGGTCACGCCGTTGGAAAGCACCTTTCGCACAAACAAGTAAAGCATGGTGGCAGAGCCTAGGGCTGCAAAATCCCGAGCGAGTAGGGCATTCTTGTCTTCAGGGCTGTCTTGCGTATAGCGTAAGAGGGGGACGAGAAAAAGCGTGGCGAGCATAAAGCCTCGATACTCAATGCCTTCAAAGTCCCAGTTCTTCGGCGGATGCCATGCCCCACTGCGTTGTTGCGGTATTTTAAGCGAGTCTTTTAGCAGCACTTTAGTCCCCTGCGGTTGTGGCAGGGAGGCTTCGGTGTTGAAATTGAAAGGAGCCATTTTCATGTGTATTAAATATTTTTTACCAGTATTAGCGATGCTCTGCTTTAAATAGGGACTGCTTAAGGCTTTAAGTCTGCTCAATAATATAATGTGTTAGAGAAATAGGGTATTGTCATGTTGAGTGCAACGAAACATCCCCCTGCCCATTTTAGCAGATCCTTCACATACGTTCAGGATGACAAAAGCCCTTAAAAAAGACTAGCATCGACACCCTGTCGGATGTTGAGACGTCACAGGAGGCACCGCAATCCCTGCCCCTTTACCGTGAAAACGTCCCTTTTTGGGAGAGTAAATATCGACGTTGGGGTAAGACGTCTGCGGAATCACGACAGGAAATACTCGCATTCGGATGCCTTGTCCTGAATCATAAACCACCGTCAACGAATCTTGGGGGAGCTGTTGCCAACGGCTGGTGGCGGCTCCTTGTACATAGCCTGCATCCGCTTCGTTGAGAAAGGCTTCACCATTGGCGTAATACTCTTTAATGTTCGTGGGTTCGCTGGCAAAGACAATGGCACCCGCATAGGAGCGATCTTTACCACCGTAGTGGATTTGGTACCATTGTTCGTAACCATGCACGAAAATAAAGGTATAGGCCCCGTTGCTCATCACCCACGTTTTTGGAGTGTAGCGGAGGAAATAGCTCTCTTCATCGATGACAGAGAGACTATCTTCATTGACGATGTTGCCAGCATATGCATCGCTGTAGCCACCGCCGTTGACGAAGGGTTTCATAACCTTTGGCGGTATTTTGCCTTGAATATCGCCATAGGTTTTGGCGAGCGTACCTGTAATGTACTCGATTTTGCCAAGGTTGAAGCCTGCCCCATCGACAGGAGGGGTATCGATTAAAGGCAGTAAGGGCGTGAGTAAAACGTGGAAGAGCTTTTCAGAATCGGTCATGGTGGGGGCTTTTGAACGAGCGGCTAAAAGGCGTTTGTCTTTGACGAGGCGTGTATAGTCTTCGGCGGAAATGTTGGTGCCTCCGTTTGCCATAAATGCCCAAGTCCCGCCTCGCTCGGCGTTAAGTGTCGCCACAAAAGGGTGATTGTTGAAGGAGGTGACTTCGCCCGATGTTCTGGCTCGCACATGCCCAAGCAAGACCGTACCTGTTTCACCTAAGGCGGAAACGGTTTCTTTAAAGGCACCCGCTTTTTGGAAGGAGGGTTCCGATTGACGGTAATACAGGGATTTTAAAAATTGAGCTTCTTCATTAAAGCCCACGATGCCCACGCCATCTACGGTTGGTACGACGCCATCCACAAAATTGGTATTCAAACTCTGCCCTGCGGTTTGGTAAAACGGTTCGCTCGCATGGGATTGATTCATTAAAGAACGGCTGTGATCCACCCAATACGCCTTGACTCGATCGGCGTTGGGGGAGGTTTGCACGACGGTCACCATTCGGCAGGCAGACGCCTTGACGAGGCTCATCGAAATCACGCAAAAGCAGATCAAGAGTCCCAGCAACAGTCGACGCAGGAAAGGGGATTGAGAGAAAGCTGGAAACATAGAAGACTCCTTTATAACTAGTGATATTGTAGCACAAAGGATTTCAAATGTAAAATAGGGGATTTGCCTTAACAAGCAACTAAAAGTGACCTATTTGTAGTCCAGTGAATTATAGAAGAATCAGGTACTAATTGAGCAAGGGTTTCAGCGACGGATGTTCTGTGGCAGGATTTATAATCTTTTTCAGCACACATTAAACAGATATTCTCTCCCTTTTTCAAGAGAGAAACTAAGTATTCTAACGTCTCTTGAGCGTCTATTTCGTTAGGAGGTATCCATTCTGCTGTACCCGTTGTATTACCAAGGGTAGGGAATGATAGGTATTGTAGTCCTTCTGACGGTAATTTTTTTTCAAGATAAGGCTTACTCCATAATGTTGCCCAACCTTTAGGCCGCATTCTTACATCGACCAAAATTGATAAGGCATTCTCTTTCATAAAATGAATCAATTCATCATTAGTCTTACTATTACCATATCCGTAACTGGCTATTTTGAACATTTGCTATTTCTTTCTTTGGGTAAAATATACCATTTATTAAAAAAGTTTTATGCTTTTGAGGGTCATTAAGATTCCCCACAAAAAAGTAGAGATCTTTTTCTTGAATCATACTATTGTACTTATCTTCTACTATTTTTAAGGCTTCTTCTTTAGAAGATACTCCTTTTGATTGATTATAGAGCATCGCATAAGGCTCCCAATCAATCACTCCAGTATTATGTTTTTTAATTTCATTCTTGTAAGAAGAAGAGTACTCACACTTAAATCGATAAGGCATATCTTCTACTCGCTTAATGAGTTCTTGAACAAAATCGTCTTTAGGAAAGAGCATAAGTTGTTGAACAGTCTCAACTTGTTCTTGTTTTTCTACTCGTTCCCAATAAAATCGCTTGACTTCATAAGGCTTAACAACACCTAAGCTTTTCTTTGAATCAATAAGTTCATAATAAGAACTCACAGATAATTGAGAAATGATTCTCAAGCGTTTTTCCCAGTCCTTTGGACTTGTACCAATACGCCCTATCTTTACCCCTTGAAATTTCGTAGGATCCACTGGAGAATAACTTTCACTGCGTCGATCTTTATCACTACGTCTATAAAGATCTAGCTTGAGAATATCAAACTTATTAAACTGTTTATCGAACTCTAATAATCTATAAGGAATAGGATAGATCCGAACAAAACCAATCGGATCATCCTTATCATCTAGTTCAATACCTGCGGTACAGACTGTTTCATAATGACTTTTAGAAGGCGTTGGATATGTTTTAATCGTAATTAAAATCTTTTTTGTTACTACAGTTTCCTGTTTCATGATCAAAATACCAACCTTCTACTTCTTCTTTTTCTTGTGGTTTTGAGCGGTGCGTTTCTTCGGCTTTAAGCCACTTTGCTTGTTTAAGGCATGACGCTTGCGTTTGATGAGTTCATCCAGATTTTCGGTAGATCCCACGGCAACGCTGACTTTCTCAACAGGTTCTTCCTCGTCGTCATCGTCATCATCATCGGACTCGTCTAATGCTTCAGGAGCAAGAGGCTCTTCAACGAGGACTTCTTCGACGGTAACGTTTTCCACAGGAGTGACAACGTCTTCTGCAACCACGCTTTCCGCCACTTCCACCAACTGATTCAACAAGCCTTGCTCGCCTTCAAAATCGAAGGGCATCGGCACTTCAGGAATCCCTAACTGCTCTAAAGCAGAGCTATTTAAGGCATTTTGGACATCGTCATTCATGACTTTGTCGGCAGGGGTCATGCGAGACACATCCAACAAAAAGCGATGCGATGCCGTTTTCTTGACTTCGGAATCTTCCGCATGACGCAAGGCTTCCACAAAAGGCAGAACCACCTCTTGAATCATGTGAGACGAATTATGGCTTGCTACTGCTGGAGCAGGAGCTTCACCGTCCCGTTGCTGGAGCTGCTCAGCAAGCTTGGCGAGTAAAACGGGTTTTGCTACCGTATCCACGGCTTTTAGAACGTCATCGGTTTTTTGAGTGATCGCCGAGTTGGTGTCTTGAACAGGTTGTGTCAAAATCACAGGAACCACCTCAGAATCACTGGCTTCAGACTCATCTTCGGAAGCAAAGGAGTCTTCACCAGCTTCTTCGTTTTCAGACTCGTTGTCTTGCGATTCATCTAAATCGGCGTCGTCTTCATTTTCAAAGAGGTCGTCGCTTACTTCGCCTGCTTCTCGGCGAGCTTGACGCTCGGCACGTTCCAAGTCTCGTTGCAGGAAGCTGGTGAGCAGGGTCATAAAGTTGGTATTTTTCGCATTGAAACGCATCAAGGTTTGATGCACAGCTCGGGGCGGGAAGCCCAACGGTGCCGTTTTTGAAAACAACGCATTCAAGGTTGAAAGACTTTCTTCGCCAAGCAATTCCGCATAATCAGGCTCGATATTGGCTTTGTCGTCATACCCTTTAAGATAGAGGGCATCACCAGGTTGCATGGGAGGCTTTTCATCACGACGTGGGCGTCTTTCGCCACGTTTTTGCTCTGCTTTAGGCTCCTGCTTGTTTTCGACTTTAGCATCAAGCTTGGCATCCAGTTTAGGCTCTTGTTTGACGTCTTCTCTCGATGAAGAGCGGTTTTGACGTCCTTCGTTACGCCCTTCATTACGTCCTTCGTTACGATCGCTACGCCCCGATTTTTCAGACGCATTGTCGTCTTTTTTGCCGTTTTGGAACTTGTCATCTCGGTTACGGCTTGAGTTGCGGTCTTTGTCGTTACGATCGTTACGATCTTTTCCGCCTCCGCCTTTGGGATTGCTACTGCGAGGGATACGACGCCCCGTCAGACGGTAATCAGGCACATCCGCCGTGGTACTGATCCAATTAAACTCAATGTTGCCGTCGGTGGATTTAGCGACTTCTTCGCCGAAGATCTCGCTCAAGGCTTGCCCTTGACGGTGACGGGTCATTTCCACCAAGCCTAAATCGGTGAGTTGCCCCACTTGAGGCTTGGCTTTGTCAGGTGCTAGCTCATTTTCAAAGGCTTGTAGAATCGAAAGTTGATCCGCACGGCTTTCCATATCGATGAAATCGCAGACGATCATGCCCCCAATATTCCGCAAACGCAACTGTCGAGCAATTTCTCGGCAGGATTCTAAGTTTGTGATACGAATGGTTTCAGATTGAGACGACAAGCTGGTGAAGCGTCCGCTGTTGACGTCGACCACCGCAAGCGCTTCCGTCGGTTGAATATAGAGGTAACCCCCACTCGGCAAAGGTACTTTGGTTTGCAGGGCTTGGCGAATCTCACGCTCCACGCCTTTAGATACCATAATGGATTGTTGCCCTGTGTATTGTTGCACACTCAGGGTTTTGTCCAAGTTCCAGTTTTGTAGAAGCTGTTGAGCACGTTGGGCGCCAAAGGCGGTGTCGATGACGAGTTCATCCACATGTTCGGTCACCAGTTCACGCACGACTCGGTAAATCAAATCTTGATCTCGATACAACAAGGTCGGGGGATCGCCACCATCCGCCATGGTGACGACATTTTGCCACCGTTCTAGCAAGACTTCGAAATCTTCTAAAATATCGCTTTCGGTTTGCCCTGCGGCTTCCGTTCGCACAATCACGCCGATTCCGCTGGCTTTCACTAAGCTACAAATGGATTTCAAGCGTGATCGTTCTTGTTGCGTTTCAATCTTACGACTGACGCTCACGCCACGACTGCCTGGCATCAAAACAAGGAAACGACCAGGTAATGAGATGTTCGTCGTCACACGAGGGCCTTTATGCCCTGTGGGTTCCTTAATGACTTGCACAATCAAGCGTTGACGAGGCTTCAAGCGTGTTTTAAGTTCTCCACGACCTTGCACGTCACTGCTGTGTAAGAAGCCCATTTTGTCTCCGCCGACGTTGACAAAACCCGCATCGATACTGGGTAAAATGTTTTCCACTTGAGCCAAGTAAACGTCTCCCAAAAGCATTTCGCCTCGGTTGATGATGAACTCAATGGCTTTGTCACCTTCCATCAGGGCAGCGATATTGTCTCGTTCAGAGATGATAATTTTACGACGAGGGGCAGCTTTGGTAGCGGTGCCTCCTTGATTTGGGTTACTCATAGGTCTAAAATCTTTCTAATACTAGGACGTTACGGTCTTGGCGTCTGCCAGCCTCGTCCACTTATAATAATACTAATGATTTCCTTTTTCATATCCATTGCTCAACAAAGGAACAGACGTTCCAACGATGAATCGATAGATATTTAGGGTTAAATAGGCGATGTTTCCATACACAAAAAATTAAAACGGGAACGAAAAGCGTCAAACGTGTTGTTTCGCTTATGGCGTAAACCATGGACGAAACCCCCTTAAGGTGGTTTTATTCTTTTCCCTTCTGCACACCTTGCGTTTTTACAAGGGTGGCACGCTTCACAATTTCAAGCCTTACAACTTAGGCGGACAACATCACAAACCAGAACGATCGGGTAAGTTATACAAGAAATCAACTTACAAAAATTAACGTAGCGAAGCAAAAGATCCAACGTAAAAGCCTGCGGCTATAAATAAGGCAAGGAAATCGTTTGCTTGTTCTTCAATTGGAACAAGTCACGGTTTCGCTTTTACGAGTCATACAAATGACCCAGTCTTAAGCGTTCGGGGGTGTTCTAGCAAGACATTAGGGTAACGTCTTCTTGAGATGATGTCAAAGAACCAAGTGCTAAGGATTGACGGGTGACTTGCCAAGGCATTTCAGGCGTAAGATAATCTAAAACCCAGTCAGGCTTAACCCATAAGGTACCCCCCGTAATAAGCGGGTTAGCACGTTCCACTTGAAAGTCTAGGCGTATCGAAGAAGCTTGCGTTTGGATTTGAATCTGCTGGACATAAGGCTTTATGTCGAGGGTGTACGCACCACGCTTCTTGCTAACGGCTTCGATCATCCAATGCGGTTCATGGATTAAGGTTTTTAGCTGTTCTCTTATCATACCCTCTGTTGTGCTATTTGTGCAAGGGGTAATTGCAAAATAGTGCATCGATTGAAGCATTTTTTCAATACTGGTGGAATGAGCCGTCATGGCTTCAACGTGCGTGACTTGGGCATCTTCAGGCATATGGGGATTGATTTTTTCCAAAATACCGTCTAAAGAAATGATTTCATATAAAGAAACATCCACAATATCGGCGAGTGTTTCCACAAAAAGAGGCAAGGCAGGGCCAAAAGAAATCATCGAACGTGGGTTATAGCCCTTGGTATACGCCACAGGGAGCTTGCTTAGGCGGATGGCACGTTGGATGAGACGCATCCAGTCCAAATGCCCGATGTATTTCAGACTCCCTTTTTTCTGCCATGTAAAGCGTAGTGTCTGCACAGGGTCGGGGGTCAGCCTTTGTATCGCCGAATCAAATTTTTCTTCGACAGGAAACTCTTGGGCATGTTCAGGGGTCGACAATTCCAAAAGCTCAACGCTTTCACTATTTTCACCCTCTTCTTGGATTGCATTGTCTTCATCCGCTTCAGGCAGGGCTTTCGTGAAGGTGGGCCAAATGCCAAATTCGGTACAGACCCCACATAGCGAACATTCGTCGAAGCACGGCGTCGTTGATGCCGCAATCTTCGAGCGTTCCCACTCGTTCCGCAACCACGATTTTTCAAGCCCCATGTGAATCACATCCCACGGCAACGCCTCATCAGGATGCGTCAGGCGATCTCGTGTATAGGCTTCTTCATCCATGCCCAAGGCTTGCATGGCGTCAAACCACTTGGCGAACGGCTTGGTTTCGTCCCACGCATCCAAATACGCCCCGTTGCGATACGCCAACTCAATGACATCCGCCAGCGTTTCGTCGCCTTTTGAAATCACGGCTTCAAGCTTAGAAAGGGTCGGCGTGGTGAAGCTGGCTTTCACGCCTCGCATGCGTTTGAATTGTTGACGCAAGTAATCGATTTTTTCGTTCAGCGTTTCAATCGTATCTTGAGCGTGCCACTGAAACGGCGTATGCGGTTTCGGCACAAAGTTCGACAAGGTGACGTTCAGCTCCAACGGCTTACGACGCTTTTGGGGTTCGCTTTTGGCGATTTCCACGCACGCACGCTGCATTTGATACAACAAGCGAATAATGCCGTCTAAATCGGTTTGCGTTTCCGTGGGCAAGCCTATCATAAAGTAGAGCTTCACCTTGTTCCAGCCTGCGGTATACGCCGTGGTGACGGCTTTGATGATTTCGTCGTCGCTCAAGTTTTTATTGACGACATCCCGCAATCGGATCGTGCCTGCTTCAGGGGCAAAGGTGAGCGTGCTTTTACGGACGCTTTGCACGGCTTCAGCCACTTCCAAGCTGAACCTATCGGCTCGCTGGCTAGACAAAGACAACGATGCCTTTTCTTCTTTGACGGCTTGAGAGACATCCTGCACCAAGTGCTTGAACTGCGAATAATCGGCGATGCTTAAAGACAACAAGGAACATTCTTCATAGCCTGTTTCCGCCAACTGCTTGAGCATGGTTTCTTTGATTTTGGTGACGTCATTTTCACGAGCAGGCAGGTTGATAAAGGCTGGGTGACAAAAACGGCACATGCGGTCGCAGCCACGGCGAGCTTCCACCGTCACACGATCATGCACGGCTTCCACCGCAGGAATCAGGGGGGCAATATCGATGTTTTGTTGAGAAATATCCACGACTCGCTTATAGGCGTATTCGTTGTAATTCGGCACAAAAACGCCACTAATTTTGGCTAAAGCCTGCAACTTTTCTTCTCGAGTCCAGCCCTTTTCACGCCCTTCTGAAAGCATATCCAAGACTTCAATGAGCAGTTCTTCACCATCACCGACCATGAAGCCGTCGAAAAACGGCACGAGGGGCATGGGGTTCGAAGAGCCGGGTCCTCCGCCCAAGATTAACGGCAAGTCGTCACGCCCGATGCGGTCTTGGCTCCGCAGGGGAATTTGGCAAGCGTCGAGTTCACCGAGTATCGTGGTGTAGTTGAGTTCGTATTGCAGGGAAATCGCCATGAGGTCGAAATCTTTGACGGGGCGTTTGCTTTCCACGGCAAAAAGTGGGATATTGTATTCCGTGAGCTTCTGCCAAAAGTCTTTGGCAGGGGCATAGACCCGATCGCACAAATAATCAGGGTGATTGTTCACCACGCTATACAGCAGTTTAATCGCATAGCTAGACGAGCCAATTTCGTAAAGATCAGGGAAGGTCAAGGCAAGCGTGGCTTTGGCGGAGTCAAAGTCTTTGCGAAACGCCCCTTGTTCCAAGCCGAGGTAACGGCCGGGTTTAAAGACGTTGGGGAGGATTTGGGTTTCAAGCAGTGTCATATCTAATGGAGGCATAGCAGGGTTTTCCGTTTTCTTTGGGGTGTAGTGGCTTTACCCCCTCCCCTTTAAGGGGAGGGTTGGGGTGGGGAGTAGATCTAACGCTGGGTTTTCAAAATCCCCCCCCTCTCCCTAGCCCTCTCCTCAAGGAGAGGGAACAGGAGGATGCCCCCTAGCTTACAACAAAGATGCCCCAAACACAAAGCCCCCTCCGTGTGAGGAGGGGGATGTGTTTGAGAGATTTACCAAAATTTCCAAGAAGGCTTTTTAAGAGAATCACGATTAGCTTGTGCTTGATCTTTTTCGCTTTTACGAACGTTATATTCGTAAGTAGCATCATTTAGTTTCCGTTTAGCTTTGGCAAGCTCAGCTTCAAGCTTTTGTACTTCAGAAGAAGCAGGGCCTACTCTTGCTCCTGCTGCTTTAGCTTTTGCCTTTGCTAATTCCAATTGTTTCTGTGCAACTTCATTTTTGTAGCGTTCGACAGTTCCTTTTAGATTTTTGGTTTGTGCAGGACCCGTCATTGTAATCAAGCGAAAGTTTTCATCTTGTTGATTTAACTTATCTTGTTTAGCTTTGAGTTTAGCACGAATTTGTTCTCTTATTTTAGCTTGGCTTGTAGGATTAGTAATATCCGCAAGCGTTAGCTCTCTTCCCAAAAGTTTTTGAATTTGAGGAAGTGTCAATCCTTCAATACGGGTATTTGACGTCGCTGACGCCGTTGTTCCAACTTTTGGATCCTTAGGGGTAGTTCTAAATTGGTTGTTAATAGCATTCATAATTAATTATGACCTTTCTTTGATTCGTTACAGGGGGTTATTATACAGGGTGTAAGTCGTTTGGTTTCGTTTGTTTTGACTTACATGTATATAAAAACAATCATAAAGGACGAATTGCCATATTCTTAAGAAATTGTTACATCCCACCGCCACGCTTACAACAAAGATGCCCCAAACACAAAACCCCCTCCTCATTTCAGCAAAGGTAAAACATCCAAACCCCTTGACAAAGCTCACGACATTTGACACAATATAAAAAGAGGGCGGAGTGCCCTAAGGTCGATACCCTTAAAGAACTCCACGCTATCTTGTTAACTGCTTATAGCGAGTAGCTTTAGCACTAACAAGAGAATGATAACAAGAATCATGGTTTCTGTTATATTCATTTTAGCTCACCTCCTTTCTGTTACAGAATGGGGGTGTTGCTATATTAGCAACCCTTTTTATTTCGGGTTTTGATTAGACTAACATAAAGCCTTAAATGATTCAAGAGAGTGTTCCTCTCCTCTAGGAGAGGGAACAGGAGGAAGACCCCTAAAGATGCCCCAAACACAAAACCCCCTCCAGGTGGGGAGGGGGATCCGCCTATATTTAAATCCTGTGCTAATTTTAAAGAATCCAACTAGAAAATTGCATTGGCGAATGTTCACTATATAATAGGATAAAAAACACTATATATATAAATAGGTGAAAGCCCCCTTCCCCCTTATATGAAAACCCTTCTTAGCTACCTATACCGATTCGCCCTTATTTCTGGGCTTTTAGTCTGTTCCTTGCCTTTATGGAACCCCCATACGCATTATGGGTTAGAATTGTCTCATGCCTTTAAGCCCTTCTTACTTCTGACATCTTGTCTTTTACTGGTGATAGGGATCCTTTCACCAGTAAAAGACAAAAGAAAATGGTTTTTTATCGTCTTTATCTTACTCAACATGGCGATCTCTATTGCTTTGTCGTTTCAACTCTATGCCGATCTCAAAGCACCTGATGCCACACCTGCTTCATTCAATCCAAATGCT
>JBILSS010000081.1:0-9765 GCA_044371965.1 Vampirovibrionales bacterium | reverse complement strand
AGTGTCTCTTCGTTGTCGCTACGATTCTCGATGTGCTTATGTACGTCTTTGTACAATCACACATCTGCGAGTCTAGGCTCCTAGAATAGCCTACTGTACAGAAAACTCTAAACTTGGCTATATAGTTTTTCCCTAAGTAAGCTTTCGGCAAAAGAGGCAGGAACTTTAAGTTTTGTTACATTTTTTTACAATCAGGTTTAATGTCCAGAAGAATTGTATAGCCAAGTTTATAATTTTCTGTACAGTGTCTCTTCGTTGTCGCTACGATTCTCGATGTGCTTATGTACGTCTTTGTACAATCACACATCTGCGAGTCTAGGCTCCTAGAATAGCCTACTGTACAGAAAACTCTAAACTTGGCTATATAGAAAGCTCTATTGATCTGTAAAAGTCTTCAACCAAAGGCGTAAGGGTTCTTTCAATACATCACGATCAGGTTCTAGCAAAACATCGTGATACAGCATCGGGAAGTGGGCGAGTTTGTTGTAATGATGAGGCGTCAACTGCTTGAACGCCTTGTGCATCGCAGCAGTTTCACAAATGAAATCCTGCCCTGCGGTTATCATCAACACAGGTTTTTCAAGCGTCTTCATTTGCTTCGATGCCTTCAACTGCCACGGCAAAATAGACGTCATAAACCCGAGCGGATGCTGAATCGCATCGCTTGCATGAGCGTCCTTATAATGCTGGCGAGCTTGGGGGCATTGTGTAATGGCATCCATGGTGTAAGGCAGGGTTAGGGGAGCATCGAGGTTTTTACGGAGCGTTTGCTTGAGGCTTTGCCACAGGGCGGACGCCACATAAGTAGGCGTATAAGTTTCTTGACACCCCTTAAACGCAGGCACAAATAGGATGATACCCTCATAATCAGCTTGCACATGGGGCAGGACATACAGACTACTCACGGCACCCAAGCTAATCCCTGAAAAGAAGCAGGTGTCCATTGTGTGGATGCTTAGGGCGGTTTTGAGGGTCTCTAGCTCGCAAAGGGTTTTGAGATCTTCAATACAGGCCGCCAGCTTGCCAGCCTTCAGGTGATGATTCACCCCAAAGGACGGCAGATCAATGCCAATCACGGCATCCAGCGTGCCGTCTTCAATCAGGCTTTTCCAAAATGGCGATGCCCATTGAAAGCTTCCGCCTAGCCCAGCGACATAGACCAAGGTTTTGCCAAAATCGCCGTCGGGCAAACGACGGCTTTTGAGTCCCGTGAGATGATAGGGAGCATCCTTATAAGCTAAGTTTACCGTCGCTTCAAGCGAATGTATCGCATTTTCGGTTAAACAGGACATGACAAAACATCCTTTGCAAAGGCGTGGGCTTGGCGTTCGGCGTGCGTAGGAGCAAACCGTTCTTGCGTGTGGAGCAAACGTTCTTCTCTTAAGGCAAGACGCTCCGCATCGGTAAGTGAAAGCAGGGCATCGAGGGCGTCCGTAGCATCGACGGCATAAGGCTGAAACACAGGGGTGCCAAAGGCTTCGGCTTGTAAGCGAAACAGCGAAGCGTGACGACCGAGAGCTAGCACGGCATCCGCCACTTGAAAGAGTTTGAGGGCTTCATTCGTAGGCAGTGCCATCCACGCCAAGCGAGGGAGACCTTCAGGGTACAGCGTTTTGAGGCGGTCTTGCATGGCATCTAGCAAAGCCGCTTCACCCTTGAACGTCAAAGCGATTTGTAGCTGGGGATGCCGTTGAAGCAAGCCGTGCAAGTGATGAATCACCGCAGGCGTCCAATCGGCTGGGTGAACCTCCACCGCCAAAAGGGGATAGCCATAATTCGCACCAAAATCTTCCTTAAACCGCTTACTCATGGACGCCAAAGGTCGAAGGGGGGCGGATAAAGGCGTTTTTAGGCTCGCTAAATCGATTTGCGAGGGGGGGTAATCGCCGAGGGCTAGAGCGGTGCTGACGATGTCTCGTTGGGCATCGCTGAAGAGCAGGGCATCCGCATCGTGTTGATACAGCTTGTTTTGCAGCCCTTGCCAGTCATAGGCAGGGACGGCTTCAACGGTGTCTTCCGCATGAAAACGAGAGCCTTTGGGGGCTTCAATGTTTGTGCCGATATTCAACCAATGGAGCTGAAAACGAGTTCTATCTAAGGCGTTAAGCACAGGCATCCACGGAGGCGTAGGGGCTTCGGCGTGATTCAAGGCACGAGTCACGATCACAAGATGCGTCTTGGTGCGTGCTTCACGATCGTTCGAGCTAGGTTTATTTTCTCGCTGAATACCGCTCAACGCTTGATGCCACAAAGCTTCTAGCGATTCATTCCACACGCCTTGATCCTTCAAATGTTGTGGCGTAATGCCGACATCCACCGCAGGGTTTTCAATGCGTGGCGGACTTATCGACAACGCCTTGAGCGAGACTTCCAAGCGATGCACGAGGGCATCTTTTTCGGCGTCGCTTGCAGGAGGCAACGCAGTTGCCACCAAGCTTTTACGCAGTTCTAAGGCACGATGCCCCGTGAGTTCTAGGGCTTGATTATAGGCGTGAATGGCGTTTTCGCATTGCCCGAGCAAATCATAAGCGTCGCCCGCTTGAATCCATGCTTGGGCATGCTGGGGGTGAGCGTCCAAAAGCCGTTCAAGCACTTGCACACGGGCGTCTTGCTTGCCTTGTTCGGCGAGCAAGTGAGCCAAGGCTTCCAAGGCATCGGCGTCCGTGGGGAGCTGTTCTAAAAGCGTGACCAAATGCGTCATGGCTTTGAGCGTGTCGCCTGCTTGGGCGAAATAGGTCGCCATTTGACGATGCAGTTCAGGAGCATTTTTGCCGTATTCGGTGGCTTTTTCGTAGGCATCTAGGGCATCATGCAGACGCTCCAAACGCTCTAGGCAGACGCCTTTTAAAAAGTACAACATGGCTTCTTCAGGATGCGTTTCCAGCCGATTTTCAATCACGTTCAAGGCGTTTTCGCTTCCATCATGGCGGACGTAAAATTGATAAGCTTTCAGCGTCACTTCAATGGCTCGGGGGTGGGTGGCATGGGTGAGTGCGACGGCTTCTTCAAGGGCGGACGCTGTTTCATCGAGAAACTGTTGCGTTTCAAGCAGATCGGCTAAAAGCAGGTAGGCATCGAGGGTAGGCGTGTTCAGGGTGTCGTCTGCTTTTTGGGGGAGGCTTACGGCTTTGTGCAAGGCTTCAATCGCATGGGGGACGTCCTTATTCTCGGCATGAGCTTGCCCCAATTTCGTCCACACGGGGATTTGATTGGCGGCGATATGGCTGGCTTGTTCCAGCAGGACGACCGCTTTTTCAGGGGAATCGGCATGGTTTAAAATGGCATTGGCAAGGGCGTAAGGGAATTGCCATACATGGGGATGCGTTTCCATGGCATTGAGCAAGACGGCTTGCCCTTGCGAGAAATCTGCTTGAGCAAAGGCTCGTTCGGCGTTTTTCAGTAGGGCTTCTTGGGCATTGGTGAGGACATCGTTTTGGCAGAGCTTCATGGGGGGGATTCTTTCTATATTCAAGTATGCTTTTTTACACTCGGATAAACTTCATGTTCAGGATCAAACCAAATAACATAAAAAAATTTGCCTGCTGGAAGACCATAAATTCTCTTAATGCCCGACAATCTTAATGAAAATAAATCTTCAGGATATATGGAGTCATTAAGACCATCACCCACAAGAATCTTAAGTCGATCTTTATAGTACTTTGATATTCCCTTTGTATCAACAAAATGATTATTTTTCTCATTTTGTTTTATTTCGGACCATTTCATCGAAGCAAAATCATGGACAGATTTTTTAATGAAATCATCTAATAAAATCCAAGGACAACAAACTTTTTCTTTAAGTGCGACCTCATCAACCATATTATACCTAAATTCAATGCGAGTGTCCGATATAGAAGTGGGTGCTGGTTTTGTTTTGAGTTCTTGCTTACGATGCTCCGGCTGCTTCGTTATTTTATTTTTCCCCATTTAAAGCATCAATTCCTTGTTCGTCAAGAGAAATATAATAATTATAAATATCATCCGTTGTAATCAAGGCATTACCACGATCGCTTTGATTGTAACCTTCACGAGCCTTAATCCAAGGGAGTTCTGAATGGGTTGAATCACTTAGTTCAGCCCCTGTTTTATCACCATAATCTTCAAGAACCTTATCGATACTTTCTTTTTCATCTTCTGTCAATCCTTCAGGACTTAAAGAATCCGTAAAAAGAGTCACAGCCTCTTTAGGACTTAGCTGGTAAAGCCCTTTGTGTTTTTGAAATAGCTCCGTAATAACAGGTCCGTTAATCCATGCGTAAATAGGCGATTCAAAAAGCGGTTCATCTTTCCATACCAAATGCCACACAAAACTATAATAGCAAAGCTTCTGTAGTTTCATGGTTGTAATGGAATGACCCAGTTTTTCCATAATGTATTTGGAAAGATCAAACACATTAGCCATTTTTGGACTCCTTTTTAATATCTTGATTTAATATATATTTATCATTATGAAGTAAATAAAAAGATTTGGGTAGAAGTATCATATGTATACCAAACAAACAGATGACTATCATTATCGCTTTTACCATATTTTAAATCAAAGTATTGACAAGATTTAAGCAAGTAACATAAGAGGCTATTAAATGGTTAAACTTCAAGACTGCTAATCTCATGGTACAATGGTTACCATGAGAGTTGTACCATAGAAACAGAGACCCCCCTAATGCGAATCCTAATTTCCAACGACGACGGCATTCAAGCCAACGGTATTCACGCCCTCGCCAAAGCCCTAAGCCAGCATCACGAGGTTTATGTGGTCGCTCCTGAAAAAGAGCAATCCGCTCAAGGGCATGCCTTGACCTTGCATCACCCCTTGCGAGCCGTCGACTTTACCACAACCTTCAACAAAGAAGGGGCGAATGTGAAGCAAGCCCTCGCTATTTCAGGCACGCCCAGCGATTGCGTCAAGCTTGCCATTACCACCCTACTAAAAGACACCCCTGTGGATGTCGTGATTTCAGGCATGAATCACGGGCCGAACTTGGGGGGCGATGTCGTGTATTCAGGCACGGTGTCTGCTGCCCTTGAAGCCGCCATGAATGGCGTGCCAGCAATTGCCACCAGTGCCTTTGACGGCTACAATCCCTTGTTTGATTATGACGATGCGTGCATCTACCTTGCTAGCGTTTTACCAGACTTGGTGGATTTATTGAAGCATTCGTCTTGCATGGTTTTGAATGTGAACGTGCCTGCGGTGGAAGCCCAGTATTACGCAGGGCTGAAGCTCTGTAAGTTGGGGCATCGCATGTATAGCGATTTTTACGAAAAGCGTCAAGACCCCCGAGGCATTACGTATTACTGGCTCGCAGGGGAACTGGTACACACAGGGTCTCATGCGGATGAGGATGTCGAAGCCATTCGCAACAATTATGTGACGGTCACGCCCATTCATGCGGACTTAACCGACGAAACGGTTTATACGCTTTTACAAGGCAAGCTTTAAATTATACCATTTAAACGATTGAAAAGCGTATAGGTGGATTCTAGGAGCCTAGACTCGCAGATGTGTGCAGTGTACATAAACGTACATAAGCACATCGAGAATCGTAGCGACAACGAAGACGCCAGACGCTATTTAATCGTTTAATTGGTATTAGCCCACCATGTTGATAATGCTTTTATACACTTCATTATACGTCTGCACAATGCGAGACGACGCTTCAAACATACGCTGGTACTTAATCATATCCAAGCCTTCTTCATCCGTATTTACCCCTGAAACGGCTTGACGGTTCACTTGCAATTGATTCAACAAATCTTCTTGAGCTTCTTTACGATCGCTATAACTTTTGGTGTCCGTCCCCAAGGCGGAAACAAAGTTTTGATGAAAGCCTTCTAGCGTGTTGTTGTTTAAGACCGTAAATATGGTATTCTTAATCGCTGCCATCTTCCCTGCATTACGAGAATCCCCTACACCCGAAAAGTTGCCTGGTGCGGTGGCATCGTTATCAGCGAGGGCGATTTTGTTCATATTGTTGTCAAACGCCGTGTTAACCTTTAAGTAAAGCAATTTTGGCCCTGACACATAAGCGGGATCTAAGTTGTAGAGATTCGTATAAGCATCCGCCGTGTGGAGCGTACCTGTTAAATCTCGACCCGTGGCTTGCAAGTTATTAAATTGGGTGGCAAGGGTTTCTAACATCTTAGACAAGTCTTCAAACGTGGAATACACGTTTTTAATGGATGTATTATTACCAGCGACATCTAAAACCGCCTTGACTTCGCCTGAAGCAATCGTATTCGTAATATCCACCGCACCATTCACCGTGGTGATTCGAGCGGGGATTCTGTCCGCATTGGGCAAGGTACTCGCCGTAAGGGCAAGGGTATTAAGCACTTTACCCCCTCTCAGCATATCCTGCCCACCGATGCTTAGGCTCACTTGATAATTGGGCATATCCGTTGTTTTCACATCAATGACTTTAGAAATTTGTTCCAACAGAAGGTTACGCTTGTCGATTAAGTCATTCGGCACGGCATTGGCGGATGTTGAAATCCCAATTTGACGGTTTAAATCGGCAATTAAGGCAATTTTAGTATTGACATCATTCACCCTTAAGCCCAACTGACTATTGGGCCAACTTCCTGCGGTGGAATCACCTACGAGGTTTTTATGTAAATCCATGAGCTGTTTCCCTTGCTGCTGAAACACAAGGATCATATCCCGACTTTGTTGGATGAATGCGGTACGAGCAGGCAAGCTCTGCGGATTGTTTCGCATATCTGAAACGGCGTCAAACATGGCTTGCACTCGGTTTGAAAGCCCTGAAAAAGACGGTTCCCCGATGATGCCTTCGGTTTGCCCTAAAAGCGTTGAAGCGGTGGTGACTTCGCCTTGCACGGCTTGTTCTTGCCGATACTGTTTGTCTAAAAAGCTATCTCTTAATTGCGTAATGCCTGTGACATTCACGCCCTGACCAACGAAAAAACCGCCTGACGTTTGAAGCGGGTAGGACGTTGCCATATCGATCCGTTGGCGTGTATAGCCTTCTACGTTGGCGTTTGAAACGTTATGATTTACGACATTCAACGCCGTTTGAGCCGCAAGCAAGCTTCGTTGTGCGGTTTGGAACCCAAAAAAACTAGGGCTAATACTCATCATGGGGGAAGCTCTCTTTCTAATTCTCTCAATATATAGCTGGCTTTAGAGTTTTCTGTACGGGTCTATATAGTGTTTTAAAGAGTTTTCCATACTTAGGCTAGACGAGGAGCCTAGATTATTTTGTGAAGAAGTGTAGATAGACCTACATGACTGAACAAAATAATCGTAGCGACAAAGTATAGACACTGTAGGGGAAATTATTTAAAATACTATACTTGGCGTTGCATAGTACTAATACTTTGGTTTTTTTTGGTTTTGCCTTGGGCGTTATAGGTTTGTTCTTTTTGACCACCTTGCATGTGTTGCTTTACCCACGCCATCCCTTGATTCACCCAATCTAAAGACGCATGAAGCAAACGTTGCGTTTCTTCTTGCAGGTGGGTGACTTGCGTCAAAGTGACTTTTAAATCGTTCCGAACTTGATTGAAGTCGTCTTTTTGATCATTCGGCATCGCCAAAAGAATCATGGTGGCGTGAACAGGTTCAAGGGCAAGGGGCCAAAACGCTTTTAGCATTTGCGTGCGTTGTTCTTCAAGGGCATCGAGCTGTTTACGCCGTTTTTTAAGTACTTTGTCTTGAGCGGGTAGATCGGTCACGCTTTGCTTAAGCAGGCTTACCTTTTTTTGTAATAAAACATCTTGCACACTGCGGTAAATATCGAGCTGTTGTTGCAGGTTGTCAATCATCGCCACAGCTTGATAGGGCGTTAACGTGCTTAGAATGGGAACGTGCGGTTCTTCTGTGATAAAAGGTGTTGTGTGTTGAAGGTTTTGTGAAATCATAATGGGGGATGCTCTCTTCTTTTACAGGGCGTTATATTTTGATGTCGACAAAAAGGCTTTTTCGTGTCGCATAAGCTCGTTCAATGGCGGATTGATCCACCCCCACAAAGCCTGCTTTTTCAGCGATCGATTGAATGTCTCCAACAGGCAGACCGAATCGTCCTTGTGGGAGGGGGGGGGCTGAAGGCAGGCTTCTGTTTTTTAGGGGTTGTGTAGGTGAAGGGATATCAATAAAGGCTTCTTGGGATTGGGCTTGGTTTTGAAAACGGCTATAATCTTGCTGGCGAAGTTCAGGGCTTAAAAGTGCCGATGCTTCTGGAGGGGTAGGGGCTTCGATGCGTCCACTAGGGGGCTGGCTGGGAACCTCTTGTGTTTCTTGCAAGTTTTGCGAAAAGACTTCAGGGGTGCTTGTTTTTGGGGATATATTTGTTTGTTGAATACGTTCACGAACGGCTTTAAGGCGTTCCATATTTAATTTGGCTTGCGTCGCATTGGACGAAATTTGGGTCATCATCATTTGATTGTTCTCTCTCTTAAAAGGTCAGCAGTGGTGTTAGTTGAAGGTATCCTTTAGCAGTATGACGTCTTTTGTCCAATGCCTTGATTCACCTATAGGCGTATTTTTTTTATCCATAGGTTATGATATTTAGTAATTGTGATGTTTTAGATTCCTTGTTTTTTGGGTTTCTCGTTTGTTTTTATAGCTGGTCGGTCGTCAGAGACCTTTGCTCCGCCAAAGGTCTCCGACACCTCTAAAGGCGGTTTAAGGAGGGGAGGGTCTTGGTCGCCCCCCTCCCTTAAGAATCCCACCCCTCTCGCTTTCCCTTCGCTCCTGCCGTCCGCAAAATGTCTCGGAAGCCTCGCATTTAGTGCGTTGTCGGCAAGATTTTATCAACCAACTAGCTCCCAATACTAAATTGTAGTGTGTTGATTTAAAGAATCGTTGCACCAGCAGGCGTCCAAGCACTAAATCCGAGCGGGTGAGCGTACTGCGAATCCCCGAGTGATTTTGCGGACGTCGTGCAACGGGAATGATGCGAGGAGGTGGGGATTCAGGGGGGATTTTCAAGGGGGGACGAAGGGGAGGAGAAACGCAATGCGTCCTTCCCCGTCCCCCCTTGAACGCATTTAGAGGTGTCGGAGAACCTTTGTGCGAGCAAAGGTCTCTGACAGCACCAGCTCAAGAAAGAAGCTAAAAACCCAAACACCAGCGTTAAACGGAGCGAAAAATCCAAAATAAGATTCAAACAATATTCTTCTCATTAAAAAAACACCCTATCCCTTCACCCTGCCGAATTGACGAAAAAGTGCTATGCTAAGATTTATAAACATCCCCATAAAAACCTAGAGACCCCCTCCCCCTATGCGGATCCACATTAAAAAGAAAACCAAAAAAAACGGCAGCGTCGTCTTCGTCATCCCTGGTATGAGCCTGCTAACACCCGAAGGTGAAAAGCTCATTCCCAACCCCAATGGCTTAAAGCCCATGGCGTATGAAGCCCTTGAAAATGCCATTACCGCCAGCCATAAGGCAGGGTATGACGCCGAATTTCAAGACGAATTCTTCCCCGTAGAACGTCAGGCTCGTAAGAAGGAGGCTCCCACGCTGGGCAATCAACGTCATATTATGGTGAAAGATGCCCTCGCTCAAGCCTTTCCCACCTTGCTTAAACGCCTGCAAGACAAAGAAGCCCTTGTACTTATTTCTGCTATTAAGGCTTTGGCTTTTTATGACAAAAGCGAAGCTATTGTACCCATTCTAACGCACTTGGGGCATGAAAGCAGTGATGTACGCTCAGCGATTCAACAAGCCTGCTGTACCCTGCCAAGCTTGGAAACCCTGCAAGCCTTGGGGCATGCGTATGGTCATAGCTTGGTGAA
>JBILSS010000192.1:0-2867 GCA_044371965.1 Vampirovibrionales bacterium | reverse complement strand
ATCGATTGACCACTATGGTTGAAGAACTCCTCGATTTGTCTCGCTTTGAAGCGGACAATTTCACCTTGCCGATGGAAGCCGTGGTGCTGGATCACGCCATTGAACGCGTGATTGCGTTAAGCCAATCCCGAGCATCAAGCAAGGGGATTCAGATTCATGTGGATAAAGCGGTTAAACGTCTGCCTAAGGTGCTGGCTCATATTTCTAGTATGGAACAAGTGTTTGCCAATTTAATTGAAAATGCGATTAAATATAGTCCAAATCAAAGTAATGTGACGCTTTCGGTGGAAGACACAGGGGAATGGCTGGTGTTTTGCATGAAAGATGAGGGCATCGGGATTGAGGCGAAGTTTATTCCACGTTTGTTTGAACGTTTTTACAGGGTGGATAAAACCCGTTCCAAGCATTTGTCAGGCACAGGGTTGGGGCTTTCGATTGTGAAGCATATTATGCAAGCCCACGAAGGCGATATTTGGGTAGAAAGTGAAGCAGGCAAGGGCAGTCGTTTTTACTTTAAGTTGAAGCGTATTCAAGCCTAAGACTTTTTCTGTAAGTTCAGCACCACAAAGCCTTCTAAAAACGTCATAACCTCATCCTTCTTACTTGGTGTAGGCGTGGGTTGGAATAAAGCCGTCCCCACTTGACGAGGTTTAAACTGCTTCTCAGGATCCACCGCCTTAAGCGTCTTTTTTTCTTCAGCGACTGAACGCAAATCTAACGTATAGCGGGGGCTGCGTGATTGAAACGCTTTTGCCGTGTCTAAGGGATCCAAGATCTCCACATAATAGTGACCTTGGGCTTCGGGGGATTCATACACGGCAGTGACTAACACATAATGCCCGCCTTTTCGCAAAAAGCGTTTTTGCTCGACGTTTTCCACATACCAACCCAAGTGAGCTATAACGAGTCCCCCTGCATTCAGGGCATTCAAGACATCAGTATTAAGACTTGCCCACTGGGCATTGTGCTTGCGGTTGTGATAGTAGTGAGCAGGCACCTTATGGATGCCTTGGTACCAAACATCGTTCCATTTGTGAGAGAAAGCTTCTTGGGTGTTAAAGTGATTCAAGCCTTCTAAAATTTGAAGCACGGTTGTCCCTGAACGAGGGCAAGTGCCGAGTTCCTTGGCGAAGCTTTCCACATAATGAGCAGAGGGACTTGTCGTCGAATCGACCAAAAACGGTGAAAACGCCATCGCTAAAACGGTGGGTGCACAATAAACCGTGGGGTGTGCGGTGTCATGCTGGCTAATAAATCGATACGCATTCGGGGAACGCCCTAAGGTTTTAAGTGACTGATTAATCGCAGGTTTAGAAATATTAGATTTAGGCATAACAGGTTCTGCCCCTTTGGCAATGGTGTAAACAGGAAGGACTCCCTCAAGCAATAGAAAGGAAACGATGAGAAAACAGAGAGGGCATGACTTAATATAGTTCAATAGAGGTTTCAAGGGAAGCATTGTTTCATCCTTTCTTGTTGGTTAGTATAACACAAAATGAGGCATTCCCCCTATGGCGAAAAAGTTGTATACTAGAAAACATCCATAGGAGAATCCGCCATGCTTCGATCCAATAATGAAAGCATTCACGTTGAAGAAAGCCCTCTCAATCGCCGTGATTTTTTAAAGCTTGCTGGGGCAGGACTTTCTAGTCTATTGCTGGCATCGAGCGGTTTGAGTTCGCTGGCTCACGCGACAGAGGCTCCGAAGCAAGACGCTTGTGTTAAAACCGTGTCTGACTTAGGCGTGCCTAAACGATTCCCCCTGATTGAAAACGGCATTGAAGGCTTGACTGCCAAGCAGATTCAAGCCCACCTAAAGCTTTATGAAGGCTATGTAAAAAAGTACCAAAGCATTAGTCAAGACATTAAAGCTTTCACCCCTGAACAGCTCGCCAACGTGAATGCGACCTACCACCCTTTTCGGGAACTCTTGGTGGAAGAAAGTTTTGCGTTGAACGGGATTTTACTGCATGAAGAATACTTTGGGATTCTAACGCCTAACCCTAAGCCCATGAGTGCCTATTTAGTTTCCTTACTGACGAAACACTTTGGTTCGATTGAAGCTTTTCAAGCTCAATTGACGGCATCTGCTAAAGCGATGCGTGGTTGGGCGATTCTAGGCTACTGCCCTCGATACAAGCACTTGAGCTTTTACGGTTTAGATGCTCACCACATGTTTTCACCTATAGGGGTGCATCCTGTTTTGGTGGTGGATGTGTATGAGCATGCCTATCTCATTGATTACGGCACGGATCGAGCAGCTTACCTCAACGCCCTTTGGAAGCAGATTGACTGGACGGTTGTCGAAGCTCGTTTGTCGTTTTTATAAGGTTTCTACATCCGTCAGAACGACAAAAACCTTCGTTCGCTCAAAGCGACTTTTAAGATCTAATGCCAATTCCTTGGCGTTTTCAGTAGGCACCACCAAAAACGTATACAGCGACGTCGGCGTCAAGTATTCACGACGGTACAAACCATGATTCGGTCCTAAGCTGTTAGAAACCGCAAGACTGGTGAATCCGCCCAACTTCTTTTCGGCACAAAACTCGGTAATTAAGTAAAGATCCACTTCATCATGTACAAAGGCAATTTTTTTATGAGCTGTCATGAGATATTTTCCTTTTTTCTATTTGTTAATGGATAAAAATACTATTTTAGTGAATAAACTGGGCGGATTCAAGTAACAAGTGACGCAGGGGGGTGGCGGTGAGCGGCTGGATGTAGTATCTCTTTATTCATCACAATAAAGAGGAGACACCACCATGCCAAAGGGCTACCAACAGCTCACCTACGAAAAACGATACACCCTATACGCCCTAAAAGCAATAGGGCTCTCGCATCGGAAAATCGCTAAAACCCTTGGCGTT
>JBILSS010000191.1:0-2870 GCA_044371965.1 Vampirovibrionales bacterium | reverse complement strand
GAGCGTTACTTTGATTTGGTCAATACCGATGATGACGCCAAGGGGCTTGAGCGTGTGTCGGCTCGGGACTTTATTCCCAAGGTGGGTCATGTGAGCTTACCCAAAAACATCAGCCAACCCATTCAAACCACCATGGACAGCTTAGAAGGGATTTTAATCCCTGATGAAAGCGACGCCTTGAATTATACACTACAGGAAACCGTGCCGTTGGAAGATCAACAGGCGGCGAATAATGCGGATCGTCAAAATCAATTGTTGATGTATCTTGCTCTGGCTCAACCTAGGTAGAATTAGACAAATCTGCTTTGTCTAATTCTAAAAAAGGCTAAAAAAACGTCATTGCGAACATAGCCTAGTAAAACTGCTTAGTTGTAGGGGGATCCTTCGTTTAAATGGTACGACAATTTGATCCCTAACCCAAGAAGTCCATTTTTTTGCCCGCATTTTTAGGAGCCACATGAGCTGTGGGTTTCCCAATAGAACCACTATTTATCCACGCCTGAATCATATCGGCATTTTGAACCGAAATTTCAGAAGAACGAGGCACAGAAGGCTGTGAAACGCCTGAGTTATTCCGCTGAACCGTAGAAGGATTCTTCTGATTCGAAGGCTTCATGTTGGCTTGTGGTTTAGACAAGCCCAAAGACTGTAAATAGTTCATAATGTGACTCTTTTACAATTTTTTGTAAAGGCAATGTGCAGACAAGAACAGTAAAAATACTATCAAATGTGTACAACCTATTGTAGCATGCCGATTCACATTTTGTCTTTATATTGTAACAAAAATGTAACAAATGGATGATCTGATGACAATCGTATGACGCCCTTCTTTTTCTCTTTGCGAGATCTAGGCATTTTTGACGGATTCGTGGTATGATAAGGGTGTCATCTATACTAAAAAGGACATCGCCATGTCGTGGATCAATATCACTTTACTCATCTTACAAGCCATTAGTGGCGTTTTTATTGTGTTGTTGGTGCTACTACATTCCCCAAAAAGCGACGGGGCAGGCATTATGGGCGGCATGACCACCAGTTTCGCCACCCAACGAGGCACCGAAAGCACGTTAAACAGCCTCACCAAATATTCGGTGATTGTCTTTTTTGTGGTGTCTTTTATTTTAGGCTATTATTTTTAAGACCAATTAAACGATTAAATAGCGTCTGGCGTCTTCGTTGTCGCTACGATTTTCGATGTGCTTATGTAGTCTTTGTACACCTCACCCATCTGCGAGTCTAGGCTCCTAGAATCCACCTATACGCTATTCAATCGTTTAAATGGTATTAGCTGTAAAAAATCTCACTACCGTGCATCCATGAGCTGGCATAGGGGCGTTGTTGGTAGTAATCAAACACATTCTTGACACCTGTGCCTTTTGTCGAAGCATTTGCCACATTTTCAGGCACCGCAGGCTTCGTGCTTGCAGGGGCTTCATTGTTTGCTGGGCTAAACGTGTTATGGGGATGGGTGGAATACGGGGTGACCAATTGACGCATGACGGTGTTCTCCAAGCTATGTGTGTTTTGAGTAGTAGAAATCAAAAGTAGAAAAGGAGGAGTTCAGTTAAGTGTAGAGACTTCACCTCTTGAACTAAATAGAGTATACCACGTATTTGTATTTGTAAATATTAAATTTTCAATAACCCCACTATTCAGTGGGATTATTGAAAACGGGGTGTTTCATACCAATTAATCGTTTAATTGGTATGAAGAAGAGTAAACACTGTTAACATTTTCTAGGGACTTCACAAAAACGTCACCCTGTTTCTGTTAGACTGTCAAAGTCATCGTTTTGTGAAAGTTCTTTGATGTGATGCGTCCCTTAAAACATTTAAAATATTGGGAAGCCCATTCTGTTACATTGAATGATGAAGAACGACGTGTATATTTGCCTATCGAGTGGGAACCTGTAGGAAAAAATGAAGAAGGACAAGATATTTTTGAACGTCAACACTTGAACTTTTCACCAAACGATTTAAAACGAATGAAGGGTGGTTACGCTCCTAAGAATAGTGACTTAGATGTACATCACATGGGACGACAAGACGGATCTTTTGCCCTTGTTCCCACTCGATTACATCACGGTAATACCTCCCGAGAGATTTGGGAACCGTTTCTACCTTACCCCAACTATGAACTATTAAGAACCACAACCGCTCACGATATTTTACATAGTTGCCCGCCTATTGAGTCGAAACGCCTCCGTCAACTCCAGCAGTTAGTGGTGTATAAAAACCCATTTAGTATGGTGTTGACCCACCAAGAACCTCCTGTTGCAAAACATGACGGTGGCTTTGGAAAATGGAAGTCGACGATTTGGCGAGGCTACGCTACATATTTAGAACGTTTGCAGTATGGTTTAGATGTCGATGAATATCACTTGCCTCATCCCAAAGAAGACTCTATTATTAAGCATTTTATGCAGGAAGCTTTCAAACAATGGGAACATCTTAAAGGCAAGCTTTCTCACAATAAAGATGCTCACCACGTAGCACGTCAAATAAAAGAAAAATATCCTGTGCTAGAACCCCAAGATATTTTTCATGGTGTTGTCAGATATTTATTAAGCTAATTTTAATAGACACGCTTTTTTTATGGGATATGATAAACACAAGATCCCTCTGCTTCCTAAACACCCCATTAAAGGAGTTCCCTATGATTCATGCCACCGTGCTTGATCCTCTCAATTCCCCCGACGTCTTAGAAGACGTGCAAGGTCGCAACGACCAACGCAATATCGCCCTAGAAGCCGCTGGCGTGAGCCACGTTGAAATGCCTCTGCACTTTCTTTTAGCTTCGGGACGCTTACAAGCCATCAACGCCCAAGTATCCATGAGTGTAAGCCTTTTGCCCGAAGAAAAAGGTACGCA
>JBILSS010000080.1:0-9820 GCA_044371965.1 Vampirovibrionales bacterium | reverse complement strand
GTAATAAGGCACGGGCTTCGGCTTCGCTACGATCTTTGAAGTCCCAATACGCCCACTGGTGACGCAAGTCCTTATGCGGATAGTCCAACACATAACCCAACTTCAAACTTTCAGAAGGCAAGGCATATAAGTGAATTTTTTCATTCACTTGAAAGAAATACGGACGTGACACCTTGTACAAAGGGGCTTGTGCTTGCCAGCCAAAGGTTTGCACCAAGGCGTCAAACCAAGGAAGCGATGAGCCGTCGAGCAAAGGTAGCTCACGAGGGATACCTCCTTCAGGGGCGTGTAAATGCACTTCTAAATCAGAAATGCCTACTAAAGCCACCGCTGCTAGAAAATGTTCCACAATGGAAAGGGTGAGCTTACTGGTGGGATCCCACAGGGTAATGCCTCGCCGAGCATCCACGACGGCAAAGGCTTTGGCATGAATGCGAATGGCATCAGGCAAAACGAAGACGACCCCTGTATTTTCTTCGGCAAGGGTAATGGTGGCTTGAACTACTTCGCCCGAAATCAGTCCGACACTTTCAAGCGTAACGGATTCCTGTGGGACGAGGTCTGTAATATAAGGGGATTTGTGAAGTGTTTGCATGAGATATTTACTTTTTATATTGTGAACTTTAATACTATACCATTGTCAAGCGTTCCTGTACAAGAGCAGACATGAAGTATTCGCCTGCTTTATAAGAACTTCGCACCAAAGGCCCTGATGCACAATAAGCAAAACCATAGTCTTCTTCCGCCAAACGCTTCAACTCATCAAAAACGGCAGGCTCCACCCATTCCGTGACTTTTAAATGCTTCGGCGAAGGCTGTAGATACTGCCCAAAGGTAATGGCATCCACCTTGTGACGACGCAAATCAGCAAGGCAGGTCTTAATTTCATCGAGGCTTTCACCCAAGCCCAGCATCAACGAGCTTTTCGTCACCACCTGCGGATGCGTTTGCTTGGCTCGTGCCAGCACATTAAGGCTCTGCTCATAGTTCGCACGGCGATCCCTTACGGATGATTGCAAGCGTTCGACGGTTTCGATATTGTGGGCAAACACATGTAAACCACTTTCGAGCAAGGTGTTTAAAGCCGTTTGATCTCCCCTAAAATCAGGGGCGAGGACTTCCACTTTTAAGTCAGGCATGGCGTTCAAAATGGCTTGCACGCATTTCGCCATGTGAGCCGCCCCACCGTCAGGCAAGTCATCCCGATCCACCGCAGTTAACACGACATAGTTCCAGCCAGCTTTCGCTACCGTGCGAGCGAGTTTTTCAGGTTCTTCAGCGTCCAACCAGCCGTTGGGGTTGCCTGTTTTGACGTTGCAGAAACGGCAGCCTCGGGTGCAGGTGTCTCCCATCAGCATGAAGGTGGCGGTGCCTTCGCTCCAGCAGTCAAAGAGGTTTGGGCAGTTCGCTTCTTGGCAGACGGTTGCCAATTCAAGCGATTTCGCTGTTTCTTTAAGGGCGTTTAAAGCAGGGGTATTTTGCAGACGAACGTTGAGCCAAGAAGGACGCATAGGTATACTTTCATTTAAATAAATATAGCACCCCTACTATACCTTAAAAACGGCGTTTCATGCAAACGCTAAAAATGGCTCTATCATCTCTTACTTTAACAAGCATTAGGATATATAATGGTATAAGCCGTCGTATTTTGAAAGCCGTCGGCATCACGTAACTGACCCTTATCGTTGAAAATAATCCGATTAGAATCGTACGTATTTGTTCCAGAATCGCAAGGGACATTTCCTGATATTTTCAATAAGCTCATGCTTGGGAAGCCCAATGCCTGTGAAAAATAACCCGCTCCAAGGGCTGTGTTTTTACGGAAAATCGTACCACTAAACGTATGTTGTTGGTAGGCTGGAAAAGCGGCTGAAGGAAGTCCCATGTACACGGTTGAAACGGGTTCGTACTTAGCACCCAAGGGAATATGATTTACGACGTACAAAGAACGCTCATCAATGGCACTACGAAACAAAAGTTCCAAAGCAGGAATAATGGCGATGTTAGATGGCATTGTGGTAACATTTGGAAGCGTCATAGTCGTACCAGCCCAAGGTAGATACCCTCGCTCATATCCGTCGGGCTGCCAGTCAACACCTGGCCCAGGATCTACGTCCACCCACTTAATACGCGTATAACGAACACCCACAGGTTCGGCATTGCCTCTCGCATTATAATGAATCCCAGCTGGATTATTCGTCCACCAGTCTTCAAAATTAAATAGGTTGGTGGAGTTATTATTTCGATTAAGTATGTAAGAAGGTAATGTAGAGTTTACATCGGCTTGAATCTGTTGACTTGAAACGATATTGATTTGCGTGTTTGCATCGGTTGTCCCTGTTACCTCTAATTCAGTTAAGGTCGTATGTTCTTTGAGCGATTGCCCTGCGTTACACTTAGCATAGGGAGCCACCGTGTCTGGTATTACGGCATCATAGGCAATGGAACTTGTGGTTGTATCAAAACAAACAAAACAACGCACGGCAACATAAACAGGATGGTCTATATTATAAAGATGTTCCCCCGAATCCATTTTGCTGGTACTTACCGTATAAGCCCCTGTCCCTGTATTGTAATCATAGTAAGGGTTATTCCCTAAAATCACATACTGGTAACGACCCACCACTTTGGGAACGCCTGCTATTGTTTCATACACATAACTAGAATCGTTTAAAAAAGGTTTGGGTTTCAAAACAGGATTGGCGGTTGTCGCAATTTCGCCAGCATTATTGTATTGCCATGAATAACGGTTGCTGGTAGGGAATAGTCGAGTGGCGATAACTTCATTCAAGCCCGAATCGTTAATTAGTTTAATTTTTGTTTTTACGGTTTGGGTAGAAGACTGTTCTAAGTTAATCATTTTCAACTGCCCAATAGAATAGCTTAAGCCCATTAAAAAACCAAAAATTACAAACGCCACCAACATGATAAACACATTGGCAGGATGTCGACGGTTTTTCAACCGTATTTTGAGCATGCAAAGATTCCTTGAGCGATTTTATACACTATCGGATTCTAGCTCAATTTTCTGAAGCCTGTGTAACGTTCCTGTAAAGTTCCCATGAACAAAGGAGAGTAATCGTTACGGATGCTTACTTAACTTCATTCTTGGAATCACGTCCTGCAAAGACATCTTCTAAGTTGGCAATGGTGGTACGAGCGATATTGTTTAAGGCTTCTTGCGTTAAAAACGCCTGATGCCCCGTGATCAAGACGTTCGGAAATGTCAATAAACGACTAAATACGTCGTCCTGAATCACATCGCAGGACAAATCTTCGAAGAATAAGTCGCCTTCTTCTTCATAGACATCTAAGCCCAAAGCCCCAATCTGCCCAGATTTTAAGCCGTCGACGACGGCTTGTGTTTCAATCAAGCCCCCACGACTGGTGTTAATCAGCATAGCACCTTTTTTCATTTTCGCCACAGAAGCGTCGTTAATCATGTGATACGTGGCGGGCATTAAGGGGCAATGCAAGCTTATCATATCACTTTGAGCTAACAATTCATCCAAGCTGACATAGGTGGCTCCCATGGCTTTGACGGCTTCGCTGGGGTAAGGATCGTAAGCGAGTAAGGTACAGCCCATGCCCTTCATAATGCCAGCGAAAATCTCGCCGATTTTACCTGTCCCTATCACGCCCACGGTTTTACCGTGAACATCAAAGCCCACGAGTCCGTCTAGCAAAAAGTTGCCGTCACGCACACGGTTAAAGGCTTTATAGGTTTTTCGGTTCAGGGTCATAATCAGTGCAAGGGCGTGTTCCGCCACGGCATAAGGCGAATAGGCAGGCACACGCAAGACTCGCATCCCCAGTTCCGCCGCTTTGGGAACATCCACATTATTAAAGCCAGCACATCGCATCACGATGGTTTGAACACCTAGAGCATTTAAACCCGTGAGAACTTTTTCGTCTAAGGTATCATTCACAAAAGCACACACGGCTTGATGCCCTTCCGCCAGCTTGACGGTTTTCGGCGTAAGGTGAGCGTCCAAGTAATTGATGTTAAAGCCTGCGGTATTGTTGGTGTTAAAAGCTTCAATATCATACGGTTTGGTGCTATAAAAAGCGATACAGGGTTTTTGTTCTTGAGCGTTCATAAAAAGCGTCCTTTAATACAGGGGTGACTCTATTATTCTACATCTACATTTATTGAATACAAGCAAAATTATTTAATCGGTTAATTTGGTATGAGAGGTTAAACTGCAATAAAAATCCTTTTAAATTATGCTATAATTAAGTCTATAAGAGAAGGAAGCAAACCCATGATGAAAACACACCTCATTGAAGAAACCATGCCCTATAACGGCGAAGCCCTTTCCCCCCACTGGATCTATAAAAATGTGGGTATTTTAGGCAATGCCGTCGTGTCCTTTCGTGGCGCCTGCGATGTGAGCCTTGAACGCATGGTCGACCTAGAAGATGTGATAAATTCAGACAACATCTACTCTCAAGATATGCAACACTTTATTGTGGAATTGTTTGATGCGTCCTTGAAAGAAGGGGTTTTATTGCAACGCTTGTTTTCGTCGATTTTGCAACATCGCTTGAACGACTTGCTCGAAGGTCACGTCATTGAACGCCGTGGAGACGACCTCTTCTTCCAGCAAACCAAAAAGCTTTCCGTGTCGATTTGCACCAAGTCCGTGACGTCGGTGTTGATTCACGTGGGCTTGAATGTGGATTCCGCCAACGCCCCTGTGGAAGCCGCAGGACTCGCTTCGGACTTGGGTTTAGGCTCTTCACAGATCCAGCAATTTGCGTCCCATGCCATGCGATCGTTGAGCGATGAATGGAAAGATATTCGTCAAGCCTGTTGCAAAGTGCGTGCGGTTTAGGCATGGATAATTCAGAAAACGCCACCTATTTATGCTGGCACACCCACTGGGATCGTGCATGGTACGTGTCCTTTGAACAGTACCAGCACCGACTCATCGCCGTATTAGAACGCATCGTACACCACCTTGAAAATGGACGCCTTGAAAAGTTCAGCCTCGACGGTCAAACCGCCTTGCTCCACGATGCCCACGCACTCGTCCCCACCCTATTAAAACGACTAGATCCCTATTTCAAAAGCGGACGCCTCCACGTCGGCCCATGGTTTACCATGCCCGATACCAATCTGGTGAGCTTGGAATCGCTGTTACGCAACCTTGAAAAAGGCATCCACGACGCCCACGCCCTAGGATGCTCGCAATTCACCGCCTATTTGCCTGACACCTTTGGGCAACCTGAAAGCATCCCCATGCTATTTAATAAGCTGGGCATCCACCATGCGATGATGTGGCGTGGCAGAACCTTAAACCCTGATTCGTCGCCCCTGTTTCACTGGCTTTCCCCCAATGGTGAAGGGCTGATTAGCTATCAGATGCCTGAAGGCTATTTCCACATGCCCTTGCAGGATGTCGAGATCCCCACACTAGACGCCAAGCTACAAGCCGTAAAAGACCTTGAAACCCGCTTAGCCAAATGGGATGCCCCTGTCTTCCTCCCCCTCGGAGGCGACCACCTCGCACCGCCTGATGCTCACACTTTGGACGTTTGCAAGCACGCCCTAGAAGCCTACACGGTCGTGCATCCCCATGAGTTTATGGAAGCAGTAGCGTCCAAAACCAGCAAAAATAGCTTGGAAAAACGTCAAGGGGAATTGCGTGATTATGGCGAAAATGCTGCTCCTCTATTAAGTGGCACGCTTTTGTCTCGTGCGTGGTTGAAACAGTTGAATGCCCAATGCGAATGGTTCTTAACGCAAGTGTGGGAACCCTTACGGGCAAGGCATCAAGAATATCTGCTCACGAATCAAATCACGCATCACGATTGGCAGTGGCAGGCGGAAGCGAAAGCCCTGAAAGAAGCGTGGCGTTTATTGCTCTTGAACCATCCCCATGACGACATTTGCGGATGCAGCATCGACAGCGTGCATCTTCACAATGAAGCCCGTTTTCAAAGCGTCCTAGACATGGCTCAAACGTGGAGCAACTGGCATCGTGCTGAACTAAAAAAACGGCTAGGGGCAAACGCCTTTTTGCCGATAGAAATGCCCTTAACGCCTGATGCGATCTTGTCTTTTGAAGGACGAGAAAAGCCTCCTTCTGAACAACGGCTGGGCAGGGCGGTTGAATCAACACGCCTCATCAACAATTGGCAACAGACCATCACGGAAGTACCGTTATCGCATCGGATGGAAACGGTATTTTCGAGCCATCAACAGGCGAATGGCACAGCCCCCGATGCCGTCGTTAAGCTCGATGCGAACAAGCTCCTGCAAGACTTTCTCAAACGACTTTCGCTGGAATCTGTGGAAGATAAGGGCGACAGCTACAACGCATCGCCCGTGGCTCGTTCACACGAGATCTTTCCGCTCGATTTTGTCGTCGATGCCGATGCCTTAGACGCCCAAGCGATGCGATTTCTGGGCAAAGACAAGCTCACGGTGAAGGCGTCTTATAAAGGGCATGGTGTGGTTGAACTTGAAATCCAGCACGAGATTCATACCCCAAACCAGCAAGTGAATCTGCGTTTAGAGGATCCCAGTTTCGCCCGATGCCACGAACGAGACCTACACACAGGCTTTAGCACAACCGCATTAAAAGCCCCTGAAGCAAACGATCGCTTCCCAAACCTCCCTGTAGACAAAACGGCGGGCGAATGGCAAGCCGTTGGAGCCAACTATCACGGAGCCGTGCGTTGGGGGGCTGCCATACGGCAATCGCTGATTACGGCAGGTCATTATGCCTATGAAGTCGTGGAAGACGCCCTCATCCTTCCCCTGCACCGAGGCTTTTCGCATTTGTCTGGCGGACGTTTACCCACTCGTTTTTACCCAGCAGGTCCTCCGTTTGAAACGCATGAAGGGCAAGGTGTCGGGCGTACGATCACGCATCGCCTACGCTGGATGCCCTATGATCTGAATGAAGCCAGCCTTGCTTTTCACCGTCACCAGCTTTTGCTTCGCCCTGTTTATGAGGCACTGCCTGAAAGCCCTATTCCTAGTGTGATTGATACCATTGTACAGCAAGCCCCCAAAATCTTGCGTGTCACGTCGCATCAATGGCTTGAAAAAGACGGCTGTTTCGTCCTAAGGCTCCTCAATACAGGGGACGACCCATTACGTTTGGTGCTTCCGCCGAATGCTTTATGGTGTCGAAAGGGATGGTCACACACAAAAGACTTTCAAGCCTTCCCAACGGTGACGGTTGCTCCACGGGATTGGGTTTTTCTCGCTTATGTGATAGAATAGTTCACATCTAGTGAGGTTTAGATCATGATCCATTTACTTTTAGCCGTTCTTTTGTTTTCAAGCGTCCCTTTGAGCCTGCCTGCTCAAAGTGCGGAAGCGACAAGCCTTCCGAAGGCGACGGTCGTTGAACCTGCGATCACCGTGCCTGTGATTGAAGTCAAAAAAGCCACGATTGAAGACGACTATGAAATCGTGCCAGCCTCACTACCCAAAGGCTGGGATGCCTGCGGTCGTTCCCGACTCAAAATTGCTTACATCAACGCTTTGCCCGTTTGGCAACGCTTCTTTTTGTCGCCCTATCGAAGCCTTGAAGCCGTGCGTTACAAGCGATGTGCCAAAGCCTTGATGCCATCTACCCAAGCCTTTATGGAAGCCACCTACCAGCTTCCTTATGTGCCGATCGATCCGCAAACGAGCCTCAAGCCCAAGTCCCCCAAGCCTCAAACCCCTTAAAGGAATCCTTACCATGACCTTTAATCCTGAAACGGCGGTACTAATCGCCTTTGTCGTTGAAGTTTTGTTATTGATTGCCTTGGTGCCTGCCGTCTTAAAAGTGAGCCAGTGGGAACAGAGCTTTCGCTTGAATAAGGACGCTCAACTGCTTGAAATTCGACAGTTACGAAAAGACGTGAAAGAACTGCGTTATGGCGTGGAAGCCGTGCCTGAATTGTATGCCTTGCCGTTTTTCAAGCGTTGGAAAAACAATCCGCTCCGCTGGATTTTACCGCATTTCTTGAAATAATGGACTTGCAGGTTTTGCATGCTTCCTTTAAAATAAAGTAGTCATTGAAATATGTAGAAAAGGACATTGATTATGCCAGCTCCCTCTTCCAAGTTTAAGAAATTGCCTCCGTACCTGTTTGCGGAAATCGATCGTAAAATTGCCGAAAAGAAAGCCCAAGGCGTCGATATTATCAGCCTAGGCATTGGCGATCCTGATCTTCCCACGCCTGAGCCTATCGTCACCGCCATGCAAGCTGCCGTTGCGGATGCCGACACCCACAACTACCCCCCTTATCACGGCACGCAGGAGTTCCGTCAAGCCGCCGCCAACTGGATGAACACCCGCTTTGGCGTCACTGCGGATCCTGAAACGCAAGTGCTTTCCTTGATTGGATCGAAAGAAGGCATTGCTCACATGATTTTGACCTACATCGAAGGCGAGCAGGATGTCGTGCTTTGCCCCAGCCCAGGCTACCCCGTGTACGAAAACTATACCTTATTATGTGGTGGAACGCCTTACACGATGCCTCTATTGCCTGAAAACAATATGGTGCCTGATTTGTCGGCGATTCCTGAAGACATTGCCAAGCGTGCGAAATTGTTGTGGTTAAACTACCCGAACAATCCCACAGGAGCGATTATTTCCGAAGAAAAAATCAAAGAAGTCATCGCTTATTGTAAGAAATATGACATTTTATTGTGTCATGACAACGCCTATAGCGAAATGACTTACGACGGCTACAAAGCCCCATCATTCTTGGCTTACGAAGGGGCGGAAGACGTTTGTATTGAGTTCTTTTCATTGTCTAAAATGTATAACATGACAGGCTGGCGTGTCGGTTTTGCCACAGGCAATACGGCAGCGGTTCAAGCCTTAGGCACCCTCAAAAACAACACAGACAGTGGCGTTTTTAAAGCCGTCCAAAAAGCCGCCGCCGTGGGACTTAACCATAGCGAAGCACTCACCAGTGGCTTGAATGCGATTTACGGCAACCGTCGTCGCTTATTTGTGGAAGGCTTGCGTGAATTGGGCTGGCAATTGCCCATGCCTGAAGCCACCTTCTACTTGTGGTTGCCAGTACCCACAGGCTTTACGAGCGTCGAGTTTGTAAGTTACTTGCTTGAAAATGCGGGCATAGTCGTGCCACCAGGGACAGGTTACGGAGCGGTAGGTGAAGGGTACTTTAGAGTCGCCTTAACCGTGCCTGATGCTCGTTTAAGTGAAGCCCTTCAACGCATGAAAGACGCAGGCATTCGCTTTGATATGAAGACAACATCGAAAACCTGTTCTTTATAAGCTTTAAAAGGGGATGCTTTTGCATCCCCTCGTTTTCTCTTTAATTGGATCTTTTAATTTTCACAAGGATGAACCATGATATTCCAACGCCTTTTTTCTTTTCTATTGCTAGGATGCCTCCTCGTTTCTTCGATGCCTTTGCTTCAAGCGTCTGATGCCACGTATGCTCAAAGAACGACGCCTTCTAAAAGCATCGTGCAAACAACGGTAAAACCCTTTTATAATGCCCAACCCCCTGTTGTCACGGTAACGCCTGCCTTCATAAGTGCGAGTCCTGCACCTGTTCGATTTTTTGCGGTGGGGGATACGGGTTCAGGTTCTGAAAATCAAAAAGCCGTCGCTTCTGCGATGACGAATCAAGCCAAAGCCTATGCCACGACCAAGACGAATCCCAGTGCGGTAAAAGGCGTCATGCACTTGGGCGATATTATCTACCCTGTTGGCGATGCGAAAAAGCACGGCGACCGTCTCGTAAAAACCATGTACAAAGGACTCGGTGACTTGGGCGTGCCGTTTTACTTTAGCTTGGGCAACCACGATGTGATCACAAATCACGGGCA
>JBILSS010000079.1:0-9824 GCA_044371965.1 Vampirovibrionales bacterium | reverse complement strand
AAGTTCAGCGTGTTTTATGGAGTTATATCCCCTAAAATAGGTTCGCTTTTCGATGACGCTACCCATTTCAACGCCTTCACTTTATCAAAATATCCAACAGCAAAAGCCACAGCAGGTCAAGCCTGTTCAAACACCGCAAGCTTCAACGGCAGAATCGTCCAAAAGTTCCAAGGAATCCGCACCGCCTACGGTCTTAAATGCCTCCATTTCTCAACCGATTCAGGTGCAAATTGTGCCGTCCAAGAAAAAGGCGAAAACCGATTGGGCATCATGGGCATTTTTGGGCGTTTTTGCGGCTTCTATGACGGCATCGATGTGGTTGCCGTGGGTAAGAAATAAATTGGGGAAATCAAGTAACGAAATGATCTTTGACAATTTCCAACTCATTAAAGAAACAGGCGTCAAGTTTAGCGATGTGCTAGGGGCGGATGAAGCAAAGAAAAGCATGATGGATATTATGGACTTTATTAAGCACCCTGAAAAGTACAAAGAACAAGGGGCGATTATGCCCAAGGGCGTCTTATTGCATGGACCTTCTGGTACAGGAAAAACCCTTCTCGCCAAAGCTTTGGCGGGTGAAGCAGGCGTTCCCTTCCTTTCAACGTCAGGTTCTGCTTTTAATGAGAAATATGTCGGTGTAGGTGCTGCAAGGGTACGTGCCTTGTTTCAGGAAGCCCATGCTCTTGCCAAAGAAAAGCAAAGTCCTGTGATTATCTACATTGATGAACTTGATGCCGTGGCTCGAAAAAGGGGAGGCTGGAACGCTAAGGAAGATGACGCTACCCTTACGCAATTCCTTTCTTCTATGGATGGCATGGAAACATCCGAACATCCCATTATTGTCATAGGTTCAACCAACCTGCCACTTAAAGAGTTAGATCCTGCGATGCTTCGACGTTTAGAACGTCAGGTGGAAGTCGCCTTGCCTGATTTAATAGGGCGTCAAGCCTTGTTTGAGTATTACGGCAAGAAATACACGTTAAGTGATGCGTCTAAAGCCTACTTAGCTACTTTGGCGAAAAACAGCATGGGCTTTTCGCCTGCGGATATTAAAAACATTCTGAATGAAGCCGCCATTTTAACGGCTCGAGACAATCACAAGAACATTACGCCTGAAATTTTAGAAGAAGCCGTGGATCGTGTAAAAATAGGTAGCAAGAGAGACTTGAAAAGATCAAAATCTGAAATTGAAAAAACGGCTTACCATGAAATGGGTCATGCTATTGTCGGGCATTTCTTAGAAGATAATTTTGAAGTTAAGAAAGTAACGATTGTGCCTCGTGGTGGTGCCTTGGGTGTCACATCGATCCAACCTAATCACGAAGATGATTTGGTAACTTACTCAAAAATAGAATTAATCAATCGAATGGCGATGTTTTTTGGTGGACGAGCTGCTGAAGAACTTATTTACGGTGCAGACAATGCAAGAATTGGGGCCTCTGGAGACCTTGAGGAGATTAGGAACATTGCTCTAGACATGGTAGGGAAGTATGGATTTGGTGAGGGCTTACCCCCAATGAACTATAGCGAAAATCCCGATTTCCCCCACAGCGAACATTTAAAGCAACGCCTCGAAAAAGCGGTGGATGAAATCGTCACGCAAGCCGAAGCCCGAGCCAGAGAGGTACTTAAAAAACAGAGCAACTTGCTCAACAAAGCCACCGATGCCTTGTTGAAGGAAGAAACGCTCGATGCCCAAGCCTTCAAAAAGCTGGTGAATCAATACGGTGTGTCGATGTCTGGCAAGCAGAAGTCAAGGTAAGGCTTGCGTAAATTTGTATTTGCGTCATAATATAGAAATGACGCTTCGGGCAAGTGGCGGAATGGTAGACGCGCTAGTCTTAGGAACTAGTATAGAAATGTGTGGAGGTTCGAGTCCTCTCTTGCCCACCAACAAAACGCCTCCTCATGTAGGAGGCGTTTGCTTTCTATAGAAGGCTCTGCGAAAGTCTAAAAGGCATCTTACTCCCTCCCCTTTAAGGGGAGGGTTGGGGTGGGGAGTAGATGTAAACACTGGGTTTTAGACATCCCCCCCTCTCCCTAGCCCTCTCCTCAAGGAGAGGGGACAGGACTTTCGCAGAGCTTTCTATAGAAGACTATCTACCGCTCATCGCCAAAGACTTCGACGACGCTTCCAACACAAAAAGCGTTACGGCATCCACGATACGGTCTAAGTCGGCTTCGCTTAAACCTGCCCACACGCCCACCCAAAAGGTATGCTGCATCACCGCATCCGCATTCGGGAGCCGTTCGTAATGCGAGTCGTTGAGTTCCGTGCTTGAAAACAACGCCGAATCACGGATCCGCAAAGGAAACGCCTTGTTCACATAAGCAGGCTGACGCAATAAGTTCCCTGCAAACAAATGTCGTGTGCCGATGCCTTGCCCTTCAAGATGTTCCACCAAATCCTTCTTGCTAAACGGAGCCGTTTCCTTCACCGTAATCGCAAAGCCAAACCAAGAGGGATCCGCCTTTGCGGACGTCGTCGGCAAAATGAGATGCTCCCCGAGTGGCGACAAGCCTTCAAACAGGCGTTTGAAATTGGCTTTTCGCTGTGCAATAAAACCGTCGACTTTTTTGAGTTGAGCGAGTCCACACGCCGCTTGCCAGTCCGTGATTTTGAGGTTGTAACCAATGTGTGAATAGCTGTACTTGTGATCGTAGCCTTGGGGAAGCCTGCCCAGCTGAAAGCAGAATCGGGAGCCACAGGTGTTATCTTTACCAGGGGGACACCAGCAATCACGCCCCCAATCTCGAAAGGACATTAATATATTGTACAAGCGAGAATCATTCGTCAATACCGCCCCGCCTTCGCCCATGGTAATGTGGTGTGCAGGGTAAAAGCTCAAGGTGGCGATATGCCCAAACGTGCCTGTGAGCTTACCGTTATATCGTGAGCCGAGGGCATCGCAATTGTCTTCAATCAACCACAAGCCGTATTTTTCGCAAAAGGCGACAACCGCTTCTAAATCAAAGACGTTGCCTAACGTATGAGCGATAAAAACCGCTTTGGTTTTTTCGCTACGAGCTTCTTCTAGTTGAGACACATCAATGTTAAGCGTTTCTAAGTCGACATCCACAAAAACGGGGACGAGTTGATTTTGAATAATGGGGTTTACGGTCGTCGGGAAACCCGCCGCCACGGTGATGACTTCATCGCCTGCGTGAAGCTGGCGTTCCTTGAGTTTTGGCGACGTCAACGCAGAGAGTGCCAGCAAGTTGGCGGACGATCCCGAATTGGTGGAAAGGGCGTATTTCAAGCCGAAAAATTGAGCCAGTTCTTTTTCAAAGGCATCGTTGAAACGCCCTGTGGTGAGCCACATATCGAGCGTGGCATCGAGCATATTATGGAGTTCTTCAACGCCCAGCACCTTGCCTGAAGGAGGCAGGTATCGTTGTGGGTTGGGCAAGGCTTCATTGACTTTAAAGTAAAGCGTGCCGAGTAGTTTGATGAGATTACGAAGTAAAAGGTGAAGGGGCATGAGGTTTCCTTATGGCGATTTTTCTTTATGTTTAGGCTTCATTATGGAAATAAGGGCTACTCGAAGAGCAGACGTCCAAGCACTAAATCCGAGCGGGTGAGCGAATTGCGAATCCCCGAGCGATTTTGCGGACGTCGTGCAACGGGAATGATGCGACGAGGTGGGTCAAAAGGGGGTGGATTTTTAAGGAGGGGGAAATGAGGGAGGAGAAACGCAATGCGTCCTTCCTTCCCCCTCCTTAAACCGCCTTTAGAGGTGTCAGAGACCTTTGGCGGAGCAAAGGTCTCTGACGACGACCAGCTATAAACAGAGCGAGAAGGTTCACACTCCCTACAGTATAAAGCCTTTTTCGATTTTAGACGACAAGACTTCATTCAAATAAAGGACACCCTTCAGAATAATAATAAACTTGCCGAAAGAAGAACAATCTAGTCCTATGACGATTTGGAGTCCTTATATATGATGATGTCTCTACAACCTGAAATAAAGCAAGTTTACACACTTTCCGCTGAACGAATGAATCAGCTTGTAGAAGAGGCGAAGATTTTTTTTAGAACCTTGCAACCTGTTGCCGCCGACTTGTACGACAATTTAGAACGATGGCTCCCTTGTATTGAAGCGTATCATGCTTTGGAACTTTCCCAAGCCCATCTTCACACCATACGCTTAAAAATAAACTACCTGTTGAAGGTTTTAGAACACGATTATGCGTTTAATCCCATAGAACTTGAAGCCGTCGATGCGGTGGCGTCTTGGGGCTTGCCTTTCCTAGAAAAGCAGGGGTTCCATGATGCGTTGGATCACAGTATTAAAGTGGCGTTAAGCTCGATTTCGCTCTGTCGTTACTTAGAAGTGCCTCGTCCCCTTCATGCGATGTCCGTCTTGGTAAGCCTTCTGCACGACCCTAAAATAAACGTGGATCTTAAAGATCAAATGGCGATGCTCGTGTCGCATCCTTCGTTGGCATCTGCCTTGTTGACGATTTTCTTGAGTCCGCAATACAGTGAACGCTTAGGAGCCACCTGTATTTTACCGCATTTGGAAGCCTTGTCGTCTTATTATAAAGTGCCTGTTGTTGAGTTGGGCGTTTCCGCCGTAAGTGCCTTAATGGAAAACCTCGATTCGGGCTATGTGGTGGAAAATGGCTTTGTGCGTAATTTGACACAACTTCACATGGAACGTAGTGTGGAAAATAATGCCCTCATCTGCCAAGCCACGCCTGAATCGATGGAACATGCCTTAGAGCTGGCTGAATACATTCGTATGCAATACCTCACGCAATTGTTCAGCACCTTTGACGCTCACGACAGTGCCTATATTTCACCCATTCAAGGCATGACGCTCGACAACCCCATTCTCAATAGCGTCACCCAACATATTTTCATCAAAAGTGGTTTTCAACAAATCAGTCTCTTGCCCTTAAGTGATGTGTTTACCAGCCACATGCAAATGAAACATATGGATCGCAATGGTCAGATATTGGGAGCTATTTTGGGAGCATCCGACAACGGACAGCTCAATGGATACAAAGTCTTGTCTCAAAGCATTGACGATTATATCGCCAGCTTAAGACGACAACTCAAAACCCCTGCGGCATCTGTCATACAACAGTGGCATCATGTGTTAAATACGCATAAATTAAGACTTCCTTTTACCCTAAATACCTTGGCTCTTTCAGCGACGGACTACCCTCAATTGATGATCAACGCCTTTGTCGAACGTGTTTGGCGTTCGATCGTTGAAAATTACTTGTACTTAAAAGGCAATGTTAGTAATTTAGTCGCCTTGCATTATGTGGTGCGTGAAGGGGTGGCGTTTTTAGCGACCATTCAACGCTATTCGGAACAAGTGGGCTTTGGCAATTTATGCTTAGAATCCCGT
Source organism: Vampirovibrionales bacterium (assembly GCA_044371965.1). GTDB lineage: Bacteria > Cyanobacteriota > Vampirovibrionia > Vampirovibrionales > JAJTHC01 > JAJTHC01. The sequence continues at coordinate 4,461 of JBILSS010000079.1, read as the reverse complement.
TTTGGCGACTTTGTCACAGCAGACACTTGGACGGAATGCTTAGAAGAAATCGCTTACGATGAAGAGTTCTTGTTCTTGTTGTATCGTGAAATGGATCATTGGTTTGAAGGTCGCATGATTCAATGGCCAGAAGATTTAGGATTGAACAAGGCACAATTCATTGAAATTTATAAGCAAGAAACCGTTTTTATTGAAGTGGTGTTACCGTTAATTCCAAATTCACGCTTGCTTGTTATGCCTGAAGAAGGCGAAGGCAAGTTATTGCATCAAGTAGTGGGGGTTCGTCCTTCGCCGTTGTTGGGCAAGAGCCACATTATTAACAAGCCTTTGGGTTGGTCGGCTCGTATTATTTAAGGCTACACAAGAGCAGAACTAATCGCTTCAGGGATGCGTCGAAAGGGCTTGACAGTCCTTTTTTGTATAGTATTCTACTTATATAGAAGGCTCTGCAAAAGTGGTTTTCGTCATTGCGAGCGTAGCGTGGCAATCTGTAAAAACGCCGCAAGTGGTGAACAGATTGCTTCGTTTCACTCGCAATGACGGTGTGTTTTTTGACTTTCGCAGAGCCTTCTATAGTGATTTTATCTATTATACTCTCTTTTAATTTACTCAAATTAATTTTGAAAGGTTTTTCTATGAAACTGATGTCTTCTCCTCTCAACTATAATCAGCCACGCCTTCAAGCGTCCGTGGCTTCATCGCAGCCGTCTCCTTTGTCTAAAATCCAAAATGCCCCAACAAGTGGTCAACGTTCAGGGGGAAAATGGACAAATTATATTGCAGGCTTAAGCTTTTTATTTGCTGGCTGGAATTATTATGAGCTAATGAATGTTCAAAGAATAAATACAATTCAACAGAAACTGATTAACCACTTAGAAGGCAAACTGGAAAAATGTGACTTACAGGAAAAGCCTGGAGGTACCTTTCTTCTACCAGAAACCGAAAAAAATTCTGGAGGTATCTTTCTTCGACCAGCCCCCCCAAAAAAGTAGCCTAAAAAGCAGAACTAATCGCTTCAGGGATGCGACGAAAGGGCTTGAAGTCGGCATCGCAGACCACGCACACCGTCGTCGATTCGTAAATCAACGTCTCCGAACCGTCCGCTTCCAAGCGAAAGACAGGTTGCGAAAAAATCAAACGAGGCCCCTTGATCTCCACCGTCGTGCGGACTTCAAGGGAATCTCGCAGTTTCGCAGGCTTACGAAAACGTACCGTTTGTTCCGCTACAGGATACACATAACCTTCTTGGGGCGTCTGCAAATCGAGTCCAGCGTCCACCATCACAGCATCCCGTGCTTGTTCCAGCCATTTTAGGTAGTTGCCGTGCCACATAATGCCGTAGCAGTCCGTGTCATAAATATGCACCTTGAATTGAAATTTAGAAATCTTCATTTGTGGAATCCTCCTGATTGTTTACTGTTTCGCTTTCATTACTAGACGCCTTGGCGAGTTTTTCCGCTTGACGCTTAAGCTTTCGCTTGGCGTAAGGCGTGAGCTTTTTGGCGGTGGATTCAGCTACCGTATTTTCTTCTGCCAAGAAACTGTCTAGCCCCTTGAGCGTCAAGCGTCTGGCGGATATATCCACCGCTTCGACAAAATGAGCTTCAAAGGGAATCAGCGTCACTTTTTTAGAGACCTTCATCGTCAATTCGATGAAGTTTTGATCGCCTGCGTGCGTGGCACTAATAATTGCCGTGACGTCTGCCAATGCTTCGGTTGATGTCGTCGTCCACACGTCTAGGCCCACCAGCTCATAGGTACGGAAGGTAAAGGCATCGGTGATTTTGGGTAGTTGGGCTTTTTCGATGTGCAAGGTTGCCCCAATCCACGATTTAATCAGTTCAGGCGTGTTCCAGCCTTCAATTTGCAAGGTGAGTTTAAACGGCTCATACGCTTCCGTTTTCGTCAGTGTCACCCATTGCGGAGAGTTTTTCTTACTCGGTTTCCCTTGAGCAGGACGAATCCACAGACGTTTGGCGGTACGGAGCCAATCAGGTTCGGCATCTGTACTGCGGACTTTGACATCCGTTGTAACCCCGACGGATCCCATGATTTCGCCCACTTCCACCCAGTCTTCACTAGGACTTGGAAAATCTTGAAGGGTTTCTGTTTTTGTTGCGTTTGTTTCAGTCATCATGAATTATCCTAAAATGGCGGTAATCACGCCGTCTTTCACGAGGATTTCTGATCCTTTGAGGCGATCGTAAATGTTGTCTCCCACGTTTAACGTAACGCTGTCGGTGACGTTGCCTGTGGAAACATAGGTGCCATTCGGCGTATTAGCTAAAAGCTCTTGGCGATTGAGTATCTCTTGCTTGAGGGTTAGGAATTGCGTGACTTGCTCGTCAAACTGTTGTTGCAAGTGCATTTGAGCCAATTGTTTGTCTTCTTGGCTCAAGTTGGATTGCATGAGTTCATTGAGGCGTCCTTGAGCGGATTCTCTCAATTGTTGGATGCTGGCATCCACCGTAGCGAGTTCGGCTTGGTCTTCTTTCATGGCTTTTTCACGAAAGCCGTCGGTGACCATGGTTTTCACCGTGAGGTCTCGTTGGACGGTGATGCTGGTTTGAGAAGCGAGTGCTTGCATAGGGATTTCCTTTATTTTGGGATAAGACTAATCGTAGTTATACATTAAACTATAACGTTTCCAGTTGAATCCGTGGCGTTGATAAAAGGCTAAGCCTTTTTCGTTAAAGGTGTAACAGGCGAGTTCCATTTTATCAATGCCTTGTGTTAAGCCGTACGCTTTAATGAAGTTCATAATGGCTCCACCAATATCACGACCACGAAAGGCTTCGTCCACAATATAGTGTTCTAGGTCGAATGAACGCCCCATGTAAGTTCTTGTCAGCGTCCACACGCCACAAATCCCCACGAGTTTCCCTTCCACAAAGGCTCCCACACATTGATAAGATTCTTGCATGGCTTGCAACCAACGCTCTTCTGCAAGTTCAGGGCTTAAATCAGGGTTTAATAAGCAGAGTAAACGTACGACATCTACCACATCTTCTTGAGTGACAAAATCGACTTTTAGCGTTTCAGAACTCATCATCATACAATCCTTTCCTTTTCTATTTCTCTACAAGCTTGGGTTTAACACTTGTTCTTGCGGACGCACGACCGTGTCGAAGTCCTTGCTAAAATCATAGGGTGGATAAAACACCCCTTTTTCGGTGACAATCCCCGTAATGAGATCCGCAGGGGTGACATCAAATCCTGGATTAAAGACCGCCACGCCTTGAGGCGCCGTCCAGATATCGCCGATCTGCGTGACTTCAGACGCACAACGCTCTTCAATGGGGATGCCTGAACCGTCTGCCAAAGTCGGATCAAAGGTCGAGCTTGGGGCGGCGATGTAAAACGGTACGCCGTGTGCTTTAGCGACGAGGGCTAAATTATACGTCCCGATTTTGTTGGCGGAATCTCCATTGGCGGCAATGCGATCCGCCCCAGTGATGACGGCATCCACCATCTTGTTTTGCATCATCAGCCCGCTCATGCCGTCGGTAACGACGGTAACAGGAATGCCGTCTTGCATGAGTTCCCACGCTGTCAAACGAGATCCTTGCTGGCGAGGGCGACTTTCATCGGCGTAAACCATGGAGCATCGTCCTTGAGCGAAGGCTTCACGAATGACGCCCAACGCCGTACCGTGACCGCCTGTGGCTAAAGCCCCTGCGTTGCAATGCGTTTGAATGCGAGCGTCTTTCGGCAAAAGCTTGGCGCCGTGGCGACCCATCGCCAAATTGGCTTCGATGTCTTCTTGGTGGATGTGCAAGGCTTCGGCTTCGAGTTGGGGCAGGGCATCGATGAGGCTTAAACCGTCTTCTTTCACCAGCTTGTGGAGCAGGACATTCATGCGATCGACCGCCCACATGAGGTTGACAGCGGTAGGTCTGCTTTGGCGGAGTGCTAACATTTCTCGTTGCACATAGTCGAAGGCACAGGTCGCATCGCCAGCGTCATGCACGGCATTTCGAACGGCTAGCACGACGCCATAGGCAGCGGCAATACCGATGGCTGGCGCCCCACGCACGATCATATCGACAATGGCGGTGGTCATTTCGGTGGCGGTGTGAATGGCAACGAACTTAACTTCGGTGGGAAGTAGGCGTTGATCCAGCAACAAGCAGGCATCAGGCGTGAGTTCAACGGCGGGGGGCATGTGGGTAAGCGAGGTCATGGGTGAGTTACCTTGTATGTTATGTAAGTTTACTCAAAGCATAACAGAAACACACGGCATTTCAAAACAAGCAAGCTCGATGCGTTTTGGCACCAGCTGTCAATATTTGTAACATCTGCCCCTCTCGTAACAAAGGGTGTTGTGTAGGGTTTATAGCCAAGTTTATAATTTTCTGTACAGTGTCTCTTCGTTGTCGCTACGATTCTCGATGTGCTTATGTACGTCTTTGTACACTTCACACATCTGCGAGTCTAGGCTCCTAGAATAGCCTACTGTAC
>JBILSS010000190.1:0-2890 GCA_044371965.1 Vampirovibrionales bacterium | reverse complement strand
AAAGCGTCTTTTCTAAAATTTAAAAAACGTCAAAACTAGCCTTTGAAGTTCAAGTTAGCCTTACGCAAACGAATGCTCTTGGGCGTGACTTCCATCAACTCGTCTTGAGCGATGAAATCTAAGCCAAACTCAAGGGTCACAGGAATCGGCACTTGAAGCACATCCATGACATCGGCACCCGCACTACGCATGTTGGTGAGCTGCTTGGCTTTCGCCACGTTCACCGCTAAATCGCTTTGACGGTTGTATTCGCCAATAATCATGCCACGATACACATATTCACGAGGACTTACAAAGAAACGCCCACGATCTTCCAATTTCTTCAAGGAGTAAGCCGTCGCATCCCCTGCTTCGTTGGCGATGATGGCACCGTTGCGGGTTTGATTCATCTCGCCAGCCCATGGCTCATAGCTCGCAAAGGAGGCATTCATAATGCCTTCGCCTTTGGTCATGCGGATGAATTCGGAACGGAAACCCAGCAATCCACGAGACGGCACGAAGAACTCAAGGGTGGTGCGTCCGTTTTCGCTGTACATGTTACGCAATTCGCCCTTACGCTGACTGCTCAAGCGTTCGATGCAAGTACCGCTACAATCTTCAGGGACATCCAACAACACGGATTCAAACGGCTCATGCTTGGCACCATTGACTTCTTTCACCAAAACTTCAGGCTTAGAAACTTGGAACTCGTAACCTTCACGACGCATGGTTTCAATCAAAATCGTTAAGTGAAGCTCGCCACGCCCCGAAACCACGAAGGCATCGGCACTGTCACCGTCAAGGACTCGCAACGCCACGTTGGTGCGGATTTCACGATACAAACGATCACGCAATTGACGGCTGGTGACAAACTTGCCTTCTTTACCAGCCAATGGGCTGGTATTGATGCTAAAGGTCATCTGCAAGGTAGGCTCTTCAATGTCAATCAAAGGCAATGGATTCGGGTGTTCCACGTGGCAAATGGTCTCACCAATCGTCGCTTCGCTGATGCCTGCCACCGCCACGATGTCTCCCGCAATGCCCGTTTCCGCTTCAATACGCTTAAGCCCTTCAAAGGTAAACACTTTCACGATGCGGTGCTTTTCAACCGTGCCTTCACGAGTACACAAGGCGATTTGCTGCCCGACGTTAATCGTGCCTGACTTGATGCGTCCGATACAGATACGACCTAAATAGTCGTTGTAATCGAGCGTAGAAACTTGAAATTGCAAGGGGGCATCCAAAATCGCAGGAGGCACAGGCACATGTTTCAAAATGCTTTGAAACAGTGGTTCTAGGCTTTCTTGGGGGCCGTCATGCGTTAAAGAAGACGTACCAGCCAATCCACAAGCAAAGACCACAGGAAACTCAAGCTGGTCTTCATCGGCACCAAGTTCGATCAACAAGTCAATGACTTGATCCACCGCACGAAGAGGCTCCGCAGCAGGGCGATCAACTTTGTTGACAACAACCAAGACTTTCAACTTGTTTTCAAGGGCTTTACGAAGTACGAAGCGAGTTTGAGGCATCGGGCCTTCAACGGCATCCACAACCAAAAGGGCAGCGTCGACCATGGTGAGGACTCGTTCGACTTCGCCTGAAAAGTCGGCGTGACCGGGGGTGTCCAAAATGTTGATGCGGTAGCCGTTGTAAGGAATGGCGGTGTTTTTCGCCAAAATGGTAATGCCACGCTCACGTTCAAGGTCGTTGGAATCCATCATGCGTTCGCTGGTGGCTTCGTTGTCTCTAAAAATACCGCTTTGTTTGAACATGCTGTCCACCAGCGTGGTTTTGCCGTGGTCAACGTGTGCGATAATCGCAATGTTTCTAATTTTATCCGTGGTTAGTTCGAGCATTTGAGCGTTCATAGGGGCATCTTTCTGGGTAGGCTAGCAGTGACGCCAGCGTGAGGGTTAATAAGGGAAAGCAAAATACGTTACAGTATAATTCCATTAAAACCCAAACATAAAATAATGTGAAGGGGGTAGAGAAAAGCAAACCGCCCTCTTTTTTAAAGAAGGGCGGGCTTTATAGCTAAGTTTAGAGTTTCCTGTACAGTGTCTCTTCGTTGTCGCTACGATTTTTTTGTTCTGTTATGGTAGGTCTGTGTACACGTCCTCACAAAAAAACAGTAGGCTCCTCGTCTAGCCTACTGTAGGGGAAATTATTTAAAACACTATACAAAATACTATACATAAAAAGAGGGGAGGTCATAAAAACCTCCCCTCTTTTCGAAATCAAAGAACTAAACCGTGGCTTTGGTTTTTTGATTCGCAGCGTTCATGGCTGAACCTGCCTTGAACCACGCCACTTGCTCTTGAGCATAACTATGCACCAAAGGAATCTGAACGGTTTCGCCGTTCATTTTTTTCACCGTGGCGATAATTTCCGAATTAGGTGCCAATGACGATTGCCCGTCTAAGCTGATCAAATCGTCAATATCGACCAAGTTATAATCGGCTTTGTCCTGGAAAGTCAACGCTAAAACGCCTTGCTTTTTCAAGTTCGTTTCGTGGATCCGTGCAAAGCTACGAGCAATCACGGCTTTCACGCCAAACAAACGAGGCGACATCGCCGCATGCTCACGACTCGAACCTTCACCGTAGTTTTCATCACCCACGATGATCGATCCGTTTTGAGGCTTGAGTTCTTTCGCCTTCAACGCCCATGCTGAAACAGGACGCTCGCTGCCGTTAATCACCATGTTGACAGGTTCCGCCTGCTTGCCTGTGGATGCATCCACAGCGGTGAGTAGCATGTTGTGACTAATGCCTGTTAAGTGACCACGCAACGGCAACCAAAAACGCCCTGCTGGTGAAATGTGATCGGTCGTCGTTTGCCCTTGGGTTTTAACGAGTACAGGGACGTTCGTGAAGTCGCTTTGGGTGTTGAACGCCTTAAACGGCTGTAA
>JBILSS010000202.1:0-2891 GCA_044371965.1 Vampirovibrionales bacterium | reverse complement strand
TCATCCCTGGAGACCTCGTCGCCGTGAAAATCGGGCAAGTCACGCCCTATGATCTTAAAGGCGAGATTGTGTCCTTGTGGGATGATGCGATGAGTCCGACGTTGTTAAATCTTTAGTTTTCAAAAAACTTTAGTTTCTTTAGTTTTTTGAAAGCTAAACCTTTAGTCTTGTAAACTAAACCTTTAGTTTATTTAGTCGCCAAAACTAAACCTTTAGTCACGCAAACTAAACCTTTAGTTTCTTTAGTTACCAAAACTAAACCTTTAGTCTTACAGGATAAATCTTTAGTTTCTTTAGTTGCTAAAACTAAACCTTTAGTCACGCAAGCTAAACATTTAGTTTCTTTAGTTGCCAAAACTAAACCTTTAGTCTTGTAAGATAAATCTTTAGTTTCTTTAGTTTTGAGTGATAAAACACGAATCGTGAAGGAAAGGAAATACGATACAATGCTCAAAAAAAGCCTTATTTCTCTTTCCCTTTTATGGCTTTGTGTGAGCTTGACTAGTTGCCAGCCGACCGAAGAAAAGCCGCTCATTAAAGCAGGCACAATGCACGGGTATGAAGCCTTGAAAGCTGATGAAGAAGCCCTCTTGCGGATTCGTATGGCGTTGATTCTAAAGCACATGCAAATCCTAGATTATCCCTTTTTGCTGGACACGTGGCAGTTGCCTGAACTGGCGAAAAATCCCGTGTATCGTACGCAGTTTTTGAATCTGATGTATTGTACGGATCGTTTTTTGGGGCATTTGCAAAGCTATGAAGCGGATCGCATGGTGCTATTAAAAGAAAATGATGCCAGCCGTTTAGGCGAAACTGCTTATGTCGTGCATGTTTTGACCTCTCGGGAGCATGCCGTGCGTGTGGAAGAGCAGTTTCGCTTGGTGCAAGCTGGTTTGGATTACAAATGGCTGGGCTATTATGTGAAAGTCCACAATAAGCCCGCTTTTTACAACTGCGTCAGCCGTATTCGTTAAAAAAATGATCGATAGAAAACTCTGCTATTTAATCGTCAACGCTAGCAAAACATCCTGCCCGAGCGGACGCACACTCGCCAAATGCAAGACCGACGCCTCCCCCATCGAAGTCGGTGGATCTTCCGTATGCAAATGCCACGCAGGAATATGCTGATGCGGATCCCCCAACAACTTCGGGGCAATCAACACATTATAGTCGTTCACCAAGCCCTGTTGATGCAAGCTTGCCGTCAACCGTCCGCCTGCTTCGACCCACAAGGCTCGAATGCCTAGCGTGAACAACCATTCCAACAAGGGAGCTAACGCCTTGCCCTTAAACGGCATAGGCTTAACATCCACGCCTAAATCCGTCAAACGCTTGTAATCCGCTTGTTTAGGAGCTTCGGCTATCTCGTCTTCATCCACCAAGAGCCACGTTTCCGCTACCGTCGTGTCAAACAGCGGATGCTCCTCGACTTCTGCCAAGCGAAAATGGCGATCTAAAATCACTCGCTTCGGCGGAATGCCACCGTCTTGAGCGTAATCCCATAACGGCGTGCGAACGGTGAGCTGGGAGCGATCCTTCAAAACGGTTTCCGCCGTGGAAAGAATGCCGTCGAAACCGCCACGCATTTCATGCACCCACGCCCGAGCCGTTTCACTGGTGACCCACTGGCTATGCCCGTTGCGTGTGGCAATGGCGGCATCCAAGGTTTGGGCGGTTTTTAAAGTGATATAAGGACGTTGGTTGACGCATCCCCATAAAAAGGTAGGATTCAACGCTTTCGCTCCCGCCACCAGAGCTTGAGCATCCGCCGTGTCGTCGTCTTCTAAGCAATAAACATCTACCCCAGCCTCTTTCAAGCGTTGGATGCCCTGACCAGCCACCTTCGGATTGGGATCGGACATCGCAATCACACATCGGGTAATGCCTGCTTGAATCAAGGCATCCGCACAAGGAGGGGTCTTGCCTGTGTGACTACAGGGTTCCAGCGTCACATAGGCAGTTAAGTTTGAATACGTTCGTTTTTCGAGTCCTTTTAAGGCATTCGCTTCCGCATGAGCCTGCCCGTAAAAGGCGTGATGCCCTTGGCTTACGATGGTTTTGGTGGATGAATCCACCAAAAGGCATCCCACCATGGGGTTGGGTCGAGCCGTAAACCAGCCTTTTTCCGCTTCACTTAAGGCGATCCGCATGAAGTAGGCATCGGATCCTACGGCAAAAGCGTCTAAGGGATGCATCAGGCTCCACTGGTGAAAGGCTTCAAACATAGGGTTCACCTTTATTGAGGGGGTTGAGTTATCGCATTGGGGCAATCATCGAGGGTAAACTCACACGCTTTAAAAGCAGGCAACATCAAAATCACGCATTGACGCACCACATCCCACAGATCAAAGGGATGCAAGGGGTTCACGACTTCGTAGAAGTCTTCTTCCAGCAATTCCACTTGGTGTGCCTTGTCTTTTTCCTTGCCGATGCTTTCTAGCACATAATGTTCCAGCACGTCGCCTTCAAAGTCGCTCCATAAAGTCGCATAACAATCTTTACAAGGGACTTTGCCCTTGCCTTTAAGCGTGCCTTTGACGACGAAGCCCGTGGTGTCTTTGGTTAGTTTGAGGTCAACATCCACAAACGCCACCAATTCAGGGGTGTCAAAGTCAACGGCGTCAAACTGCCAAAGCATTTGGGGGTCTCTTCCGTAGAGAAAAGGGCGTAAATCAAGTTTTTTTGAAATATCTTTTGAGCGTTCCATAAGTATTGCCTTTACAACTGCTTCCAGTATACTATAAAAGGCATTTATTGCCATGCTTTTTATATGATATAGTGTTTTATAGATAAAATGAGCTATTAGACTATTCTAGGAGCCTAGATTTTTTTGTGAGGGCGTGTACACAGACGTACATAACAGAACAAAAAAATCGTAGCGACAACGAAGA
>JBILSS010000189.1:0-2923 GCA_044371965.1 Vampirovibrionales bacterium | reverse complement strand
CCGTCCCTACGGAACTCGTCCCTCACTTAAAAGATGCCTCGCTAGTAATTTGGACGACGACGCCTTGGACGCTCCCTGCCAACGTGGCGATCGCTGTGCATGAGCAAGTCGACTATGCCATTGTGGAAACACCCAAACAGGGTAAAGTCGTTGTCGCCGTGGATTTACTCGCCGCTTTAGGCTCGAAATTTGGCGTGGAAGAGGGTCAAGCCTTAACGCCTTTAATCACATTTAAAGGAAGTGTTTTACGTGGATTGGTCGCCAAGCATCCGTTTATCGATCGTGAATCTGTCGTGATTTCAGCCGACTTTGTCACCACTGAAACAGGCACAGGCTTGGTGCATATCGCAGGGGGTCACGGGCCTGACGACTTTTTTGCGGTGAAAGCCTATAACCGCAACGAGCTGAAAGAGCATCCTTTGCCCATTATTTCGCCTGTGGACGGTCAAGGCAAGTTTAAAGATGAAGACGGCGTGCCTGCGGAAGTCGTCGGTATGTTTTACGAAAAAGCCAACTGGGTTTTGCTGGAAACCATGAAATCCGCCAATGCCTTGGTGTGGAACGGCACCTTCAAGCATAGTTTCCCTCATAGCTGGCGAAGTCACGCCCCCGTTATTTTTAGAGCCACCGAACAGTGGTTCATTCAAGTCGATGCCTTTCGTGACACGGCGTTGAGCGAAATTAAAAACGTCCAATGGGTGCCTGCTCGTGGCGAATCTCGCATCACCACGATGGTAACGAACCGCCCCGAATGGTGCATTAGTCGCCAACGGGTCTGGGGTGTGCCGATCCCTGCGTTTTATTGCGAAAAATGTGGAACCGCTCATCTCACCAAAGAAACCACGGCGTGGGTAGCCGATGTCTTCCGTACCGAAACCAGCGATGCTTGGGCAAAATATGACGCCAATTACTTCTTAAAAGGACGCTTGACTTGCACAAGTTGCGGCAACGGATCTTTCAAAAAAGAAGAAGATGTGATGGATGTGTGGTTTGATTCAGGCGTGAGCCATACCACGGTTGTCGAAGCTCGCCACGACGAACTCGGGCATTTGCCTGCGGATCTGTACTTGGAAGGGAGCGATCAGCATCGGGGCTGGTTCCAGTCGTCGTTGTTGACGAGCGTCATGCTAAGCGACAAAGCCCCTTATAAAGCCGTGTTGACGCATGGTTTCGTCTTGGACGAAAACGGTCGTAAAATGAGTAAATCGCTCGGCAATGTCATCGACCCCAATACCGTGATGCGTGAATACGGTGCGGATGTCCTGCGTTTGTGGGTGGCATCTGTTGACTACACCAACGATGTTAAAATCGGCGGTGGCACGCTCAAACAATTGAGCGATATTTACCGTAAAATCCGCAATACCTGTCGCTTTTTAATCGGCAATTTAAATGGGTTTGATCCGCAAAACGACACCGTGCCTTATGCTCAACTCAGTTCGCTGGACACCTATGTGTTGCATCGTTTAAGTATCGTTACCGAAGCGTTGGAACAAGCCTTTGAACGCTATGAATTTCATCGTTTTTACCAGTTGTTGCAAAATCTTTGCGTGGTGGAATTGTCGTCGCTGTACTTTGATGTGGTGAAAGATGTCTTGTACTGCAACAGTGAAAAAGATTCTCGTCGCTTGGCGGTGCAAACGGTCTTGTACCATATTTTAAGCACCCTAAGCCGTGTCATTATTCCTGTGATGCCCCATATGGCGGAAGATATTTGGAGTCATTGGCCTGATGCTCAAAAGCCTGATTTCGGCTTGGCGGAAGGCGTGCCGAAGTCTATTTTGTTGGCTCCATGGCCAGCCTTGCCTGCCGAATGGAAATTAGACGAAGCAAAGGCGAACTCCTTTGAAGCCCTGTTAATGTTGCGTGAAAGCGTCAATGCTGGGCTGGAACAGGCTCGTTCGCAAGAAGAAATTGGCTCTTCTTTAGAAGCTAGTATTTTTATTCAACCCTTGGCTTCGACGTGGAACTTTCTGAAAGATCTGAATCATGAAGTTTTGGAATTGCTCTTTTTGGTGTCAAACGTCGAAGTCTTGCCCCCTGAAGGAGCGGGTGATTTGTACACCAGTCATGCGGTTTTAGCAGAAGAAGAGGTCGACGGCGAGTACAAGGTGACCATCGTGCGAGCGGTTGGGGACAAGTGCCAACGATGCTGGCAGTACAAGGAAACCGTCGGGGCGTATGTGGATCATCCGCACCTTTGCACCCGATGCCATACCGCCGTGGTGGCTTAATGTAGAATGACTCAATAATTGTAAATAAGAAAATCAATCAATGTAAGATATTTTGAATTTATTAATTCTTATTAGGAGCTTTAGAATGACAAAAAGTAGAGTTGGCTACTTAGAACTTTTGAGATTTTTAGCAGCTGCTATAGTACTGGTGGCACATCTTTATGACAACCACCAACACCCGATAGGATTTCATATTTTTGATTTTAAAAAAAATTTTGCAATTGCTCACACAGGAGTAGCAGGGGTTATTATATTCTTTTTGATTTCAGGATATATTATCCCTTTTTCTTTGAACACTTCAAACTCAATAAAAGAATTTTTACTTAAAAGAATAATCAGAATTTATCCTCTTTTAAGTATAGTAGCCCTTTATGGGATGTTAAGATTTTCTGAGGACTTTAAAGAAAGAATGCTGACGGGATTTCTATTACCAGTTGCGGATTTTATCAAGTCTGCATCTATCGTAAAAGGAGTAGATTGGACGCTTAGGTTGGAGTTTATATTTTATATTATAATAGCCCTATTGTTTTTCAGGAAAAAACTTACTTTAAAAAATATATTTATAGCTATTCTTATTTGCTCAGCCTTAGCTGTGCTAACGTATTATTTAAATAATACTTATTATAATTATAGATTGATTTTTATAAACTTTATGTTTTGTGGGGCATTATTATTTTTTTTACAAAATGAAA
>JBILSS010000078.1:0-9995 GCA_044371965.1 Vampirovibrionales bacterium | reverse complement strand
ATATAGTATTTTAAATAATTTCCCCTACAGTGTCTATACTTTGTCGCTACGATTATTTTGTTCAGTCATGTAGGTCTATCTACACTTCTTCACAAAATAATCTAGGCTCCTCGTCTAGCCTACTGTACGGAAAACTCTTTAAAACACTATAGAAAGCTACTTTCGCAGAGCTTTCTATAAATAATCAGGTCGTAAACTTGCCCCTTCTCCTTATGAGAGAAGGGGCAAGGAAGAAAAACGTTTACACAGTATTCTGCAAAAACGTATTAAACAGAAACCGTGCGAGCGTTTAAGGCTTCAATACCAGGTAAAGCCTTGCCTTCAATAAACTCTAAACTGGCTCCGCCACCAGTAGACACATGGGTAAACGCCGATTTAGGATACTTGAACTTTTCCACCGCAGAAACGGTGTCTCCTCCGCCTAAAACGGTTTTGGCACCGTTTTGAGTGGCTTGAGCAACCGCAACCGCCAAGGCTTTGGTGCCTTCCGCAAAATCGTCCCATTCAAAGACGCCCACAGGACCGTTCCACAAAATAGACGCACTGTTTAAAATAACATCCGCAAAAACTTGACGGGTCTTAGGTCCAATGTCCATGCCTTCCCAACCATCAGGAATGGCGGTGGCATCGACGGTTTGCGTGTTGGCTGTTGCACTGAAATCATCCGCAACCACAATATCTTGAGACAAGTAAAAGTTTACGCCGTTGGCTTTAGCTTTTGCCATAATTTCCTTCGCCGTGTCGACAAAACTTGGTTCGCAAAGGGATTTACCTACGCTATAACCTTGAGCCAACAAGAAGGTATACGCCATGCCGCCGCCGATGATGATATTGTCAACTTTGTCTAACAAGTTCGTCAACACCGCAATTTTGGTGGAAACTTTGGATCCGCCGACAATGGCGGTGACAGGCTTTTTCGCATTCGTTAGAATACCGCCTAAGGCTTCGATTTCAGCACTCATCAACAAACCAGCAACCGCTAAAGGCACGATGTGAGCCACGCCTTCGGTGGACGCATGGGCTCGGTGAGAGGTACCAAAGGCGTCGTTCACATAAACATCTGCCAAGCTGGCTAAGGCTTTGGCAAAAGTGGGATCGTTCTGCTCTTCCCCTGCTTCAAAACGCACGTTTTCAAGCATCAAGACTTGTCCGTTTTCTAAGGCAGCGACTTTGGCTTGAGCATCCGCACCCACAACATCGCTGGCTTGAATCACGGTAATGCCTTTTAATAAAGTGGCTAAATGGCGAGAAATCGCTGCTAAACTTAATTGTGAGCGATCGCTTTCTCTCACTTGGCAAGAAGCCCCTAAATCAGACGAGTTTCCTTCATGCTTGGGGCGTCCGAAATGGCTAACGACGATGACTTTGGCTCCTGCTTGAACGAGGTAGTTCAAGGTCGGCAAGGCTGCCACGATACGGCTGTCGTCGTCAATTTTACCGTTACTAATGGGGACGTTTAAGTCTTCACGCACTAAAACACGCTTGCCTGCTAATTGACTGGGGGTTAGATCTTGTAAACGAATAAAAGTCATAGAAACACGTCCTTATAGAATAAATAGGAATACTATACGCATTGATAACCAAGATTATCATACTTATTGTACCATAAAAGCCAAAACGCACAAAATAGGAGCCTTTTTGTTTTTATCCTTATAGCGTTAAAAGGACACGACTTTAATTTAATCACGCAATTATGACTGACAAGGATGCAACGCATGATGTCTTACTATCCACTACCACCCGTTGGAGCCTATACTGGCTACATCCCTGGTGCTTCGCCCTATGTGGCAGGCGGTGGATACAGTACAGGAGCCCCAGCGGGCTATTCCATGCCGTTACCACCACGATTCCATGAATCTCCAAACTCTGATTGGCTCACACCGCCTGAAAGTCAGTTTGAACGCCGCCATTTGGATCACAGCATTCACTTAGGTGTCACGGATTGGGCAACCATCTTGGCGACAACCGCTGTGGGTGCTTCTTTAATGTGGTTATTATTTGCCATCTAAACTTAATTTTATTCATTTAAAACGACAGAAGAAAGAACACGTTTATGTCAGGCTACGGATACAATCCTTACTACGAGCCAATGCAAATGCCCCTTCAGCAAGCCAGTTGGGACGCCAATGCCATGGTGAATCCGTACACAGGCATTGAAGATGCCCGTTACATCAATACGCACCCTTCAGTGGTGGCAGGTGCAGGTGCTGTTCCTGTTGAACCCCAACAAATAGGCGGAGTACCTCGGGCTTTTACAAGAGACACCAGCTTCACCGATGCCTTAAAAGTTGGACTCGGCATTATGGGTTTGGCAGGCTTGTGGATGCTATTAACGCACAAAGCTCCACCGCCAAAATCAACCCGTTGGGACGGCTTTGTGAAGTGGTTGAAGAATCCACTGGCTAAACGTTTTACGGACGATCAACGCATCCTCACCGCCAAATGGATGAAGGGTCTGCATGGACCAGACGGTAAAACCAAGCAAGCCGATTTATCCATGCGAATGACGACAGAAGGCGGTACAGGCTTTGTGCAACAAGCCATTAACTATTTAAAAGACGATTATGGTGGAAATGCGTTAAAGCGTGTTCGCAATGCCCACGCCCTAGATGCCAAGCGTGAACAAGCGATTGATGTCATGCTATTGCACCGTGAATTGTTGCGTGAACCGACGGATAAGCTCTTTAAACAGGACTTTTACAAAGACTATGGGTTTAAAACCCATGGAGAAGCCGTGCATCAGACGCAAAGCGTCTTGCGTGCCTTGATTGAAAATTACCGCAAATCAGGGTCAAAGCATAATGAAAAACTGCAAACGATTACGAATATCAGCGAAAACTTCTTGTATATGTACATCCAACGCCATAAGGTGGATCCGACCAATTACCCCATGGGTGAAGGCACCGCCTTGTTGTCTCGTTTGGTGCATTTGCCGAAGCTCAAGCACTTAATCAAAACAGGCTGGTTTGACAAAGACGCTCGAAAACTCGAAGGCGAACGAGCCTTACGCCAATTCTTGTACATTGCGTCGAATCAAACGCATGACTATTCGGGCAAAACGGCGACGAATCCGACACGACTTTTTAACGCTGATGAGTGGAAAGTCTTTATTCATGAATACAGAAGGATTATGGAACGTAGGTTGCAAAACAATCCGGAAAACAGAAAGCTCTTGGCTGCCTTAAACGACTTGGCAGAACAGGGCTCGAAAGCCTTGAATCAACAAGGTACAGACTGGAAGCAACGTGGAGTTCGTAAAAGGCTAGACAAGGCGTTGAGCGAACTTATACTTCAAACTCGTAATCCACGCCCTCCTTTTAAGCAGGAAGATATTTTGAAAGAAGTCGAAGGGCGTTCCAAACCCAAGCAGGATGGTGGATTCTTTGCCTTGTTGCAATTTTTGTTGGATGAGCATCATCCGCAAATGGATCATCTGAACACCATGGCGTAAGCTTGATTGAAAATGATGTCCTTCACATGGAGGGTATGGCAAAAGCCTTGCCATCTCTTGCCGATACCTTAATCAACAGTTCAACAGAACAAAGTTTCTTTCTCTCTCTCTCTCTTTCCCGATAGAAAGGTGGTGTTTATTCTCAAAGAATAGACACCCTTTTTTTTTCTGGTGGCTCCTAGGAGCCTAGATTATTTTGTTCAGTCATGTAGGTCTATCTACATGACTGAACAAAATAATTGTAGCGACAACGAAGACGCCAGACGCCATTTCATCTACTCTTCCATATTAATGGATGACACCGCCTGCACCTTCACATCAGGGATGAGTTCACTGTACGCCAAAACCACCGAATTGGGGAGGTGTCGGTCTAACAGCTCAAACAGGGGCAAGCGAATACGAGGCGAACATAAAATTACAGGGGGGCGTCCGTAATGTTGTTGCACCATACGAGACGTGTCACTAATGGCTTGAATCAACTGCTGTACCTGCATCGGGTTCAACAAGAACATGACGCCTAGTTCGGTGCGTTGGCAGGCTTCATCCAGTACCGTTTCCCATTCGTTTGACAAAGTGGCGGCTAAGAGTTGCTTGGTTTTGTCCGCATGAGAAATACAGATTTGTCGCCCTAGTGAAGCTCTCAATCGCTCTGAAAGCGTGTCCGATTCTCGGCTAAAGCGTGCGTAATCACTCAAGCGTTCAAAAATAAACTGAATGTCTTTAATTGACACTTTTTCTCGAATCAGGTTGACGAAAATCTTGCGTAAGTCGTTCGGTGTCAACATGTTCGGCACAAGCTCTTGAATAACACTCGGGTCACTACCCCGCATCAGCTCCATGAGCTTCAACACGTCGATTTTGGTCATCACATCATCGACGTATTTAATCACCACCATTTGCAAGTGAGCAATCACCGCATCGGTGGATTCCACCGCTACCGTCTGCAATTGTTCAGGAATATCGGATTGAGCCACCCATAAGGCTGGCACATTCAAGGCAGAATCCGTGCCTTGAATGACTTGAGCAGGTGGAGCCACACCATAAGTGTCAAAATAACTTTGCAAAATCATGTAATAACCAGGGTACACCTTGCCTGTGGCGACGGGGTTGCCTCGAATGGAAATGAGGTATTCGTAAGGCTCAATTTCGGTGGAATCCATAATGCGGATGTTGGGTAGAATGAAGCCGAGTTCATCGGTTAAGCGAGTTCGCAAGCCTGCGATTTTACCGAGCAACTGCCCGTCTTGTTCAGGGTCGGCAATTTGAAGGAGGCTTGCTCCCACTTGAAGGCTCAACACATCGACGCCCATGCGTTCGTACATGCGGTTGGGGTCAATCATTTGTTGCATATTTTCTTGCACTTCTTGCAATTCACCCATTTGAGCCTGCACATCACTGGTGATGAACACGCTAAACGCCATGCCTCCTAGAATTAAAGCAAATAGCACAAAAGGCCACCAGCTCAAGCCTGTAATGGAAGAAGTCACCGCAATAAAGAGCAAGAACATCGCCGCAAAAATAAGACCATACGGCTTGCCACGAAACTGTGTGAAGAAATCTTTCGCCAAACTGTCGGAAACACTGGTGGTACGAGTTAGCGTAATCCCAATAGCTACGGACATAATCAGGGCGGGAATCTGAGATGCCAAGCCGTCACCGATTGTGAGGATGGTATATTTGTTGACGGCTTCCATAACAGGCAAGCCCTTCATTAAAACCCCAATGGCAATCCCCCCCACGATGTTAATAATCGTGATGATAATGGCGGCAATCGAATCCCCTTTAACGAACTTCATGGCTCCATCCATCGAACCTAGCAGGGACATTTCTCGTTGCAAGTTTTCACGCAGTTGTCGTGCTTGATCAGGTCCAATAAAGCCTGCGTTTAAGTCGCCATCGATCTGCATTTGTCGACCGCCCAAAGAGTCGAGGGCGAATCTCGCCCCAACTTCCGCCACACGTTCCGACCCCTTGGTAATAACCATGAAGTTTACGGTTAGAATGATTAAGAACAAAATCGCCCCAACCACCATGTTACCACCTGTGACAAATAGCCCGAAGGCCTCGACCATTTGACCCGCATGTCCATGAGCCAACACCGCTCGAGTAACCGCAATCCCTAACGCCAATCGAAACAAGGTGGACACCAAAATCAAAGACGGAATCGCCGCCAAATCGAGCGGTTGCTTAACGTACAAGGACATCATGAGCAAGACAACGGAAAGGCTGATGTTAAAGGCAATCGACGCATCCATAAACCAATCAGGCAAAGGAACCAAAATGATCAAAATCAGAATAAGCACGCCAATAACGAGCAATATCTCACTAATAGGAGGAATTGCAAAGGCGTTGTTTGGAGGAGCGTCGGACATCATCATTTATGTGGATTCTTTTTGGATTCGTTATTTAGTTATTATAGAGCAAGGCTATTACATTAGTATAAAGTATGTAGAAAGGTTTAATGTTCGTCGAAGACTGGAGCATCCCACGTTTGGAGGGTGGAATCCCCTTCAAGCAAGTGATCAAACTCGGCTTCGGCGGAAGATTGCGAGGCGATCGCCACATTCGGCAAGCCTAAAATCTTGCGAATCATGTGAAGTTGTGTGGTAAAGGTCGCATCAATCTGCCCGCCCGATGTTTCCACAATGCAACTGCCCAAATCCACTTCGGCGTCGCCTACCACAATAATATGGCGTTGCACTTCGCCTTGCCACGTTTCTTCATGTTCTTTAATATGTTGACGCAAAAATTTCACATCGCTGGGGTGGACTTTGAAGACGACTTCTTTCTGGGTGCGATCCACCTTACCTAAGACATCAAGAGCAATGCCCACGACTAAAGCTCGATCGCAAGAAAGCTCCACTTTAATCAGACGCTGGGCAATCGCCATTGCCATCGGGGCAATGTCCTGCACCGATTTTTCAAGCACTTGGCTTTTAATTGTATCCAGCTGATCTAAAATCTGCCAAATCGCTTTAGACGATTCTTCGGCTTCTTTCATGCCTTCGGCATAACCATTTTGCTTGGCTTCTTCAAAGCCTGCGTGATACCCTTGGGGATGCCCATCCTGATAGCCTTGCATTTGCCCTGCTTGTTGCCCGACTTGATACCCTTCTTGATAGCCCGCGTTATAGGCGTCTTGATAGACGGCTTGCGTATCGATGGGGGCTTCGTGATCGCTACGACGGCGGTTGTGTGCAATAGGATTGTGTGCGGTGCTTTGCGGTGGAGGTGCTTCTTCCCATACCAGCTGATTCAAAAAATCATCATCCGATGCCGTAGGGGGCGTAGGTTGTGACACCCCTGCTTGCTGATGAGCCACTTGAGCCAACCATGGAGGCAACGGCTCGCCTGTGGGAAGCGTCCCATGATTTGTGTGACTCGTGGGGTTTTGTGGGGCGTGTTGTGAACGAATCCGTTTAATGAGGGGCATAGGGTTTCTCTTTATAGGTGGATTTTAGGTAGTTTCGATACCTAGGCGAGAATAGTGTTGTAGTAATTGAAGAGTGCCTGTTCGAGTTTGGGCGTCCACTGCGGGATTTGATTATACCCGTTGGGGTGCTTATGCACAAGTCCCGCTGTCTTAAATAAACGTTGTATTTCAGTGCGTTCGCCTTGCATTAAGCTTTCTAGCACACTTCGGTGGTCAGGACGTGCCAAAATATCACACAAGGCATGACGCAGGCGTTTTTCTTGGGCATGGGGATCTTCCGCCACGGCTTTGACGTTGCGTCTAAACTCGTTGAGCTTTTCTAGCACTTCATTCATCGGCAGTTCTTGGGCGATATTTTCCACATTCATGTAATGCACAATCTGATTAGCGATTTCCGAAGGGAACTGATTCAACCATTCATTTTGAAGTGGAGGGGCTTGCGTCGTTAAAAACAAAGCGAGTGCCGCCAATTTAAGTTGCACATGCTTCGTGTTTTGATAGGGGATCGCAACAGGTTCTGGCGGAGGAGCGGGGGCATACACCGCTTCATAAGACGGAAAGACTTGAGGCTGTTGAGGCGACGGCATGGCTTGAACAGATATTTGGGGATTCGCTTGAAAGGCAGGAACGTCTTCTTCCGCCGTAACCGCTTCTTCTTCAAGAGGTATTTCGACTTGAGGGGTTTTGTTAAAGCGATTGGTGGGAGCATCAGGCGGCATGTCTTCTTGCCCAATCGGGCCATGAATATTTTCATATTCCCCCAAATAATGGTGTAAAGCACTGGCGACCATTTGTTCCATCCAGCTTTCAAGTTGGGCGTCGTCAAACTGAAGTTCGGGCGTCGCTTCTTGACCCACGGTGGCGGAAACAAACTGCTTGGCTTGAAAGAAGGCATCTTTCGCCAAACCTTGCAAAATAACCGATTTAGGCTCGCCTTTTAGATTGTGTTCTTGAGCCTTTTCACTGGCGTGAATAATCGCATGGGTAAAAAGCGACAAAACCTTATAGCAATGTTCGATGTTAAATGCCAAAAAAGGAGCCTTCGGATCTTGTGCCTGAAAGCCAGGTTCTTGCTGAAGCAAGCCCACCGCCACTTGAATAAAGTGAGCCGTAATATCCGCCGAACGTTTGATTTCACTCACATTCAAGCCTGAACTACTGAGGGCTTCCGTGACTTTTTCGGCAAATTCCACCGAAAGGGCTTCGGCGTTCATGGAAATAATCAAAGGATCCACAGGGGGACGTTTTGCCATGCGTGAGTCTCCTTGTTTTCCTTATTCCGCTGAACTCAACCACTGAGCAATGTTCATATCCTGCGGACGAATCGCTGGCGCATCGTTGGACGCATTCTTCATGTTTTCGTTCAGTTCTTTGAGGGCATCTTTCAGTTTTTCAACACTCTGTTGACGGGTGCGTTCCAACGTTTGATGCTGTTCTTGTTGGGCTTGCATCAACTGTTCATTCAACTGTTGCTGATACTGCAAATGCGTTTGCGTTTCTTCCGCATGTTGACGCAATTGCTGTAATTCGTTAATCGCCGAATCCAAGGTTTCTGCCGTATGCTGTGTCTTTCCACTATTACCCATAAACATCATAATAGCAACCGCTCCTATTACCGTAATCGCCATCCAAGGGAGCCATGTCATCACGCCTGCCGCCGTTTCAGGGCTTAAACCTGGTAATAAAAAGCCTGCAGTATTCATCGGCGGTTCAGGCAAGGGATCTTCTCCTGCTAAAGGCTTGGGGTTTTCAAAATCGGTGCGAGCCAAGCTTACATTCATCGGATTGACTCGTGGGCTGGCAGAACGAGCAATCAAGACTTGTAAATCTTCAGGCGGAATGTTAGGGTAGTAATCGTCATCAATGGTCACCGCAATCGAAACATCTTCCACCATACCTGGGACGCTGGTTTCGACCCATTGCGTATGCCCGTTTTGATAGCTTACTTCCGTGCCTTCACGCAAGTAACCGTCGTTACTACTATTTTTAGACATATTTTCCATCGACTGCATGGATTGACCAATCGCCACTTTGCTGTCGAGTTCAGGGGGTAAAAATCCCGAAACAGGTCCACTGGCTTTGCCGTTGGAAGACGTACTTCCTCCGCTACCGCCACCGAGTGTTTCTTGGAAGCGTTGCTTGCTTGCCACCACGGATTTGGATGGATCAAAATTTTGCACCATGGTTTCTTTGGGCGATTCACGTAAGAACGTCGAAACTGTCACCACATAACGCCCTTCGCCAATAAGTTTGTCAAGTTGAGCGGCGACTTTTTGTTTCATGTAAAAATCTTGATCCGCGGCCTTGTCTTGCAATTCTAAGGCGGAATCTAGAACACTATTATAAGTATTGCCGTTAGTATCCGACAACGCCACGTGCTTGGCTTCAAGCCCTTGAATGCCGCCGACCATTAAATTGATGATGGCTCTGACTTTATCTCTTGTGAGGCGTTCACCAGGAGGCAAGGTCACCTGCACCGCTGCCGACGGAGGCTTGCGGTCGCTGGCAAAAAGCGTTGGGTCTGCTATTGAAATTTTCACATGGGCGTCTTCCACAGGAGGCATTTTGCGGATAATTCTGGCTAAATCGCCTTCTTGCCCACGAATGAGCTTGATTTGTTTTTCTTCACGGCTTGCCATCATATCGCTGGTGTCAAAGGCTTCCATGCCGAGTTTGCCGTCCATTAAGCCTGATTGTGCCAGCGTGAGTAAGGCTTGATCCCGATCGTTTAGGGTGGCATCTTCGGCGAACATCAACGACACCTTGCCCCCTGTGCCTGCGAGGGTGTCTAGGCGGATGTCTTGACGTGAGAGTAAGGCTCTGATTTCGACGGCTTTGCCTGCGGAAATATCGGTGGCAAGGGGAAGCTGTTCTTCGGTGAGGACTTTCGCCCCTTCATCCACCTTGACTTCTTTGCCTCCACTGCCTGCTACGGCGACCGCAATGATAATCACCACAAGCAGAACGACCCCTCCGATGATGGAGAAGAAGAGCTTTTTATTTTCCATTAAGGCTTGCAATTGTGGAGGCACGCTAAAAATCCCTAATTTAAGCTAGTATTAGTCTAGTCTTATTTTAGCAAGTTCTCAAAGCTGTTTTCAGTATTCTTGA
>JBILSS010000077.1:0-10019 GCA_044371965.1 Vampirovibrionales bacterium | reverse complement strand
TGAAAAGGGCTGTCGCCTCCATATTGCCACGCACTCGCTGCATTGAGCCAAGTGTGACACCCCACCTGCTTCATGGCTTCAAGCAAATGCACCCCAAAACCGATATTGCCTGTGAGCAGTAGATCCACATCATCGGGCTGATGCGTGCCTACAAAGTGAGTCGCCAAATGCACCACAATATCAGGCTGGACGGCTTTTAAAGCGTCAAATGCCGACGCATAGCTACCGTCATAATGATAAAAATCCACACCTGCTGGCGTTTTGCGAAGGGACGTTCTGCCTAGCACCGCAACCGTATCGCCATTTGTTAAAAAGGCTTGTAGTACATAGGAACCTATAAATCCGCTCGCCCCTGTGAGCAAAACCTTCATGGGGATTGCTCCTTGGCTCGTTCGTCGTCAAGCAAAGGCAAGGACGCTTCCGAACTGGGGTAAAGGGAAAATCGCCACGGCGTAAAAGAAAATCGCATTGATGTAAAGGGCAGGCGTCCTCTCAAAGGGCGATGCTTTAAGGGCTTTTTCCATAAAAAGGTGGACGGCTTGCCTTCGTCCGTCATAATGTCGAAGCCTCTTGAAAGGGTGGGGTCAAAGTTATCTAACAGGTGGGCATACTGCGTATAAAACGCCTGACGCTCAGAACTTTCTTGCAGACGCTTGATTTTATTCGGTGTTTTTTTACGAGTAACGCCTTCATAATGCACCGCCTGAACCGAACTTAAGCAGATATTCGTATACCCTTTTTCATGGGATTTTAGGCATAAATCAATTTCATTATAGGTGATTTTAAAGTCTCGCTCATTCATGCCCCCTAGCTCTAAGTAGAGGGCTTTTCGTATCATCAACATAGCCCCTAACACCGCAATCACAGGACGCTGAACTTGCGACCATGCAGATGGTACATCCCCTAAATGCCTAAGTCGAAATAACTGCCCCACATGCCCCCACAAGCCTAAGTGACAACCTGCGTGTTGAATGCGTCCATCAGGATAAAACAAGGTGGCTCCCACCGCACCGATAGTCGGGAGCATCGCCCAAGACGCCAACTGCGTCAAGGTGTTTGGCGTGATGAATTCAATATCATTGTTGAGTTGTAAAATCAATTCGCCCGAAGCATGTTCCGCACCTAAGTTCATCATGGCGGCGTAATTGAACGAATCGTCGTAATCCACGAAGCGAATGGCGTCCTGTTGAGCATAGCTCTGCATTAAGGCGAGGGTTTGGGGATCTTGACTTTGATTGTTAATCCCGATAATTTCAAAAAGAGGCGAGTCGTCCTTGACCGCCAAGAGCGAATCAATCACTTGCTTCAACAAAGCAGGAGCATCTCGAAAGGGAATGACAATACTAATAAGAGGGATCGCATCTTGAGGCAACGGTTGCAAGACGCCTGCTTGAAAGCTCATGCCTAAAGCGTTGGCTTGATTTTCCGCCCATAACGCCATCGCCGAATTTTCTAAAAAGCTATGAGCATTAAGCGTACTTTCGTCGTCGCAGGTATACACCGTTTTATTCGGAGGCTCCACATAAGCTTTCGCATGATGCTGTGCCAAGTAAAAAACCACGCCATGCAACACATCTTCTTGAGAAAGACAAGCGTCTTGCGGTAAAGCCGCTAAAGCATCTTTGAGTAGATTCCCTTGCACATAGACGCAAGGACCATACCCGTAACGTTGTAAGATCCACAAGGCATTGGGGCGTTCAGGATGAAGGGTCACCTGTTTGAGTTTGGGTAAATAACCGTGAGGCAGGCTCCAACACGAGTGCATCGGCGGAGAAAATGCCGTATACTTCCATTGCAACGACGGCATGGCATCCAGCGAAACGGCGTAAACAGCGGTTTCATCTAGCTGAAGATTAGGAGAGATTAAAGCTTGCGTGGTGATGGAAACCACGTTCTTTTCTTCTGATCGAAACATCTAAGGCATCCCTTCTTGTTCTTCTTCTATGAACCGTCTTACAGGTAGATATTCTAACACATAATGATGAATCCCCACATGCGAAAGAAACGGCAAAATATCCAAAAAGCTATAATACAAGAGATTTGATCGTGTCATGCCCATGTAATGCACAGGCAACAATTGCACGGCTTGCCCTTGAAGTCCGTTTGGCTTACGGCGTTCTTGATAAAAGCGGTTTTCAGGAGAAAGTCCGTAAAGCGGGCTTTCTAAAGACGCCCCATGACTGCTTAACAAATAAGGGGGAATCCCGTAGCGAAGGGTATTTTGCGTCGTGGGCATAGGGTCAAACGCTTCGAGCAAGGCGTGATGTTCAGGCTGGTAAGGCGGATGCGTAATCGGCCATTGCACCGCAAAAATCAAGATCGTGTAAATCACGCTCCAGCCCGCAAAAACGCTCATGGTGCGGTACATGGAAAAGGTCACAAATTGAAGGCTCACCATGCCAGCACTGCCGATTAAACACCACAAGGGAAGCGTCAATAACCAAAGCTTCCACAATGGGATTTCCCCCAAAAAAGCACCGAGCTTGCCTGCTTTTTCGCCCAAGTCCCCCACAACAGGAGACCCCACCAGCATCCATGGGGCATCACTTAAATAGGTGTCAGGGACTTGGGTCAACATCGACCATGCCCCAAAAACGGCTAAAGCCAGCAAGAACAAGGGAATTAAATTACAAAGCCGTTTGAGTCCCTTAGGAGGCACCAGCAACTGCGTTGAACGATCGATGATATGCCCGCCATACCAAGATGCCACACAAGCCCCCAAGAGCAGGGCTAGGCTCAAATCACGGTGGCTTAAAAGACCGTAAAGCAGGATGCCTAAAATCCCCAGCCCCCACCCTGTGGCGACTTGATGCAAAAGTAGATCCCGATCATCAAAGAGTTGCCCTTCCTTGCCGTGATACGAGAGGTTACTCACCCAATTCCACAAGGCATAGGCAATCACGCCGTTCCATGGAAAGGACATCATTAGCAGATTCACCCCAAACAAGAGCGTATTTTCAAGCATAGACAGATCACACGGCATGGCTTGAAGCGGAGCAAAAGTTCCCCAGCCTCTGCCCAATAGGCCCCCTATTAAGGTTCCTAAAATCAGCGTGCCTAGCGTCGAAACCGTGACCCCTCGATAGTTTTCCCACCATGACAAAAACGTAAATCGCCGAGACGTGGCATTCATAAACCACAACGCCAAGCTTCCCACGCACAAGAATAGCGGAAGCACGCCCACACTGGCTCCTAAAGCCCCTAAACCTACGCCCATGGCGACATCTTGCCCTTGCCACGGAGACAACGGACTGGCGTGCGTGGCGACTCTCCATTGCCACCAACGTAAGGCAAGGTAAAGGGTAATCATGGTGAACGCCCATTGCATCAAGGCAAGGCTTGGGGAAAGGAGCATCACCAAAACGCCGACACTACTACTACTCATCAACACCGCCCCGAGCAAAGGCTTATTATGCAAGGCAAATAAGCGTTGGGTGATGCCTGCAAAAGACGCCAGCCCCAAGATCCCCAAAACAGGGAGCATCCACGCCAGCGGGACTTGGAATGGCATTCCCACCAGCACCGCTATGTGATGGGCTTCAAAACGCAGGGATTCATAAGGCAAAACAGGCGTCAATAGAAGGCAAAGCCCCACCAGCACAAGCAAAAACACCCACCACGGTACGCCGTCTAAGGACGACGATTTTCGCTTAAAGTGAGAGGGGGCAAGTGCCACAGGCTAAGTTCCTTCTGGTTTTGGATATTTTGTTAGTGAAGTCGTTTAATCCATAGGACTTGTTTTTCAGCCGATTCAGGGGCATCTAGGGTGACGCCTTGTCCTTCTTGCGTAAAGCTTTCAGGCAAATTCAAGGCACTTTCGGCATGGGGTAGAATCCACAGTTCTAGCAGGTCCCCCACGGCGATTTTTTCCAAAGCCAGCTTGGCTTTGACGAAGTTGAGGGGGCATTTGGTTTTGCGTAAGTCAAGGGGCATGGGGGCTTCTTTCTTTTACCGTCATTGCGAACGCATGTGAAGCAATCTGTTCATCACTTGCGGAATCTTTACAGATTGCCACGCTACGCTCGCAATGACGTTGTATCTTTAGGATTTCCAACAACACTTCCCTACCTATCTTGGCAAAAACACGTCTTGTTTTCAAGTAACGGACAGCCCGAAGCGTCAAAGGCATCCCATGGTTTTTTGAAGCAGTTGCGACTTTGAATATACGCCTTCGTTTTTTCCACAAACACCGTCTTGTCGACGCCTTCTTTTTCGACCAAGCAATCCAAGCACAAGGTTTCTTCTTCATAATCATGGGCTAAGGCAAACAGAAGCATCCGCTCGCAGACGGGGGCTTGGCAGGCATCACATTCATAATCAAAGAAGGCGAAGGGCATCGTCACCATTTCCTAATGTTAAAGTGTTCTTAAGTTTGGTCAAAAGAATTGACAAGCATCTTTTCAGAGCGTAGTCTAAAAAGCATCTGCGACTTTGGACTCTATCATAGTACAAAAGTCGTAAGATAAGATGATGAAAAGAAAGAGGAACACATCATGAAAACAAAATCTTTATGGTCTGCGTTAATGGTCGCCTTACTGGCATGTAGCTTGTGGGTAACGCCTGATGTACTAGCCGCTGGCACACGAGGCAAAATTAGTGGTCGGAGCGTCGGTGCCTGTGCCTTGTCTCTCATTATTTGGCCAGGGATCGGTCAAGCGGTGAATGACAATCCAGGGGACAAAGTCGCCACCCATGCGATTATTGGCTTATTTCCGCCGTATCGTTTTTGGTCGGGCTATGATGCCTTGTTTGATCGTAGAGGTGGTTACTGGCATAATCGTATTTAAAAAAGCTTACGTCAAAATCCCCTCGTTCATGAACGAGGGGATTTTGGATGATCGAGAAATTACCCTCCACCGAAGGGCTTCAGTTTGAGAGTTGGATCGTCGTCACGATAATCAAAGCGTTCTAACATACCCACATCATGGGTTTTTAAGGCTTTCTCTAAATAATGATTTCCAAGTTCTCGCCAAAAAGCCTGTGCTGGCAAAACGGTTTCTTGTCGATGGTTCTCAGGATAATTACCGTCTGCTCTAAATGCCATTTTTGTTTCAAAGTCCTTATGCTTTGCTAGATGAGCAAGGTCTATATCCCCTTCTCCCGTTTTAAATCTGTGTAAGTCTCGACCAAAATTAAAAAGCCCTCCATCTTTTTCGTTTTCTATCGTCTTTATCTGTAATTGGGCATCTCCAATAAGTTTTTGAATACTATCTATAAATAGTTGTCCAGTCTTGCCAGAAGTCTGGTTTGTTTCTACCAGTTGTTGCAAGTCACTAAGTTCTTGCTGTTTCGCTCGAAGTTCATGTTCCGTTTTCACGAGATAGCCCAAACTACCTGGCTTATGCTTAGTTGCATAAAGAGCTTTTTCAAATATTTGTTCCGCAGTCTGAACAGCAGTTCCTGAACGTTGTAAGGTATCGGTGCTTAATCGTTGAGAATAAGCAGGGTTGCTGGAAGCGTTTACATTTAGAGCAACTGGGGGGGGGGCAACATTTGCGAAAGAGGGAGCGTTTAATCGAACTTGTAACATGAGCATTTCCTTTTTTTCTAAATTGAACATCATCACACAATTTGATGAATACAATTGCACTAAAACCCGACAATCTAAAAAAAGACCCCCATTCTTTACATCTTTACAAAAAGTTACAATTCCATCGTTTTCTGAACAGGACTTTTTGGTATTATTCCTCTCCAAAATAGTGGGTTTTCGGCACTAGGCATCGGGGCGAAATGTTGTCATACTGAAAAAGAGTGGCTCCTTGAAAACCGTATCAAATGACGTCATCCTGAACGTATGTGAAGGATCTCCATAGCCCTTGCGGTTTTCATTTGGGGAGATGTTTCGTTACACTCAACATGACGAATTTCTTGTTTTTTCTTCGTTGTTGTGTGTCAGAACTGAGGGTTTTATGTGTTGAAACCGAGGGTTTTGTGTGACAGAAAAGTAGGTTTCGTGTGTCAAGAACGAGGGTTTTGTGTGTCGAAAATTGGTATTTCGTGTGTCAAACATCGACTTTCATGTGTCGGAAATGAGGGCATGCTTTACATAGAATCGAACACGATTCTATTTTTAAGCTATACTATTTACGAATCCCTCGTCTCAAGGATGCCCTGCGATGCCACTTGCTTACGCCCCAAAAACAGAAGCCCTGCCCCTTATCGCCGTCACACTTGGCGACCTAGAAGGCATCGGCGGTGAACTTTCCTTGAAAGTGGCTCAAATGCTAGTGGAAGACCGATCGCCTCGCTATCAGCTCCGCTTTTATGGGGATGTTCAGACCTGCGACGCTCAAGCCGAAGCCTTGTCATTGCCCCCTCTTCAGACCCTCGCCCAATCGCATCCGCATTTGCTTTCTTGGGTGCAGACCCCTGCCGAATCTAGCGGAAAAGCTGCCTATTTAGCCCTAGAACACGCTGTTTTGGATGCTTTTTCTCAAAAAGTCATCGGTGTGGTGACGAATCCTATTTCAAAAGCGAATTGGTGGAAGGCTGGCGTGCCGTATTCAGGGCATACCGAAGCCCTTGAAATGCTGGCGAATCGGGAACGCCCTCGTGTAGAGGCTCCTTGGCAAGCCGATATGTTTTTTGCGTTTCAGAACTTTCGTTTGCTTTTATTGACCCGTCATGTGCCGTTACAGGCGGTTTCGACTTGTTTAGACCTCAATCAAGCCAAAGCATCTGTGAAAGCGTTAATTCAGACGCTAGAGCAAACGCTCGCCAAAGCGAGCTACCAGATCGCTTTGTTGGGGGTGAATCCGCACGCAGGGGAAATCGGCGGTGTCGAAGAAGCCGAGATACTCTTGCCCTTGCAAGCGTGGGTGCATGAAGCTTTTCCCCACGTCACCATGAGCTTGCCCCAGCCTGCCGATGCCTTCTTCAGAGGCTTTGACGCTCAAAACGCAAAAGGCTTTGATGCCGTGGTGAGTCCCTATCACGATCAGGGGCTTATTCCGATGAAGATGCTGGCGGGTTTTGAAGCGGTGAATGTGACGATCGGTTTGCCGTTCTTGCGAACGAGTGTAAGTCACGGCATGGCAAGCGATATTGTGGGTCAAGGGGTAGCGAATCCACGCAGTTTGCAAGCAGCGATTGACTATGTATTGTGGGCGTCACAAGCTTCAATTAAGTCTGTGTCTCATTGGGTGTAAGCATCATCGGTTTTGGGATTTCAAGAGGTACGCTTGGTTGGGAAAAATTAGGGTTTCCCGTTGAAACGGTAGGAATCGCTTCAGGTGAAGTAGCTGTTTCAGATGCTTTGGGCTTAAACCAATGCCAACCTAAAGCACCAAGTCCAGTCACTCCTAAGCCCCCTGCAATCCATTTTAAAGGATCGGGTATACCGTTTTTAGAATTTCCCTCTTTGCCTTGACGACGCTTCAATTCTTGAATTACACGCCGTTTACTTTCTGTGTAAGGCTTCAAAGCATCGAGGTGTCTTTTTAGAACTGCTTCCATGTTTGCTTTGTCTTGACCTTGCAAACCTTTTAAATTTTTCTTCAACAGTCGAATAGTTTTACCGTGGGCATGTTCTTCCATATAAATCATGTTTAGGGCATTTTGCAGATCCGTAGCACTCAGACGACTTAAATTCTGTCCATTTTTTAAATAAACTGCCTGTTTAAATAGAGTAGAAGCATTGTGATTATCTACGGCATGCGTGAGTGCATGGACTAAGCCCATTTTAATATCCAAATCTTGGATACTCGCATTGCCAGGCATAACGGAGTTCATCAATACATATCCAGAAGTGTCAAAATGAGCTGCTCCCTTCTCAGAAAGGATTTTTTTTATTTGTTCATCTGTTTTTCCACGATATTTTAGTCTCAATTCTTGGCTATGGTGCTTCCATAAATCTTCAACACCATAAAACGCTTTCAAATCAAGAGACTTTGAAGAGTTCCGATTGACGAGACCCACTGTTGTGGACGTCACCTCTTTCACCAAGTCCTCATAAGTACCTTTAGGATTGTTTATGGCTTTAGCTAATTTAGGATCTCGCCATATTTTATCGGTAAAGCGAAAGGCGTCTTGTAATTGCTTGGGTAATAATGTCATTGAATAGAGTCTCCTATTGTCTTAAGAGCATTAAAACCAGTAGATCTCCAAAAAGTGCGTGCCATCGAAAACACAAAGAAAAGTCCTTAATACGGCGGATGTAAACGTCTTGTATGAGCCACTTTTATAAACGCCTTTGTTTTTTTCTTATCCTTAAAGCCTGTTTCGGGATCTTCGATCCCACTGGCAACATCCACCACCGATAACCAAAAACGTGTCAAGACCTCTGGAAGGTTTTCCGCAGTTAATTTGCCTGCCAACACACAAACAAAGTTCATGTCTTCTGCGGCATCGAGCATCGATTGAAAGGGAATACTTTCCCAGTCTATCGGCTCTTTATGGGATTTAGGAGCATCAAAGACGGCACCTAAAATATAAGGGTTAAACGCTTCTAGTGTTTCAATCGAAGGTAAATCCAGCACATTAAACACCTTCCAAATAAAGGCTCTGCCCCACAACGCTTCATCAAGGGCTTGCACATAGGCGACATCTTCGTCGCCATGCAACTGCACAAAATCCACGTCGGATAGGATGACATCATTCACAATCATATCAATCGGGGCGTTTTGATACACCGCCACCACCCGAGCCGTTTCGTATTTTTCGCTTAACAAGACCACTTGCTCTAAAAAATCAAGCGACTGAAAACGAGGGGTGCCTTCCACACGAATCACGCCCAAGAAATCCGCCCCTGCTTCAATGCACATAATCGCATCTTCAAGCCGTGTGAGTCCGCAACATTTGACGGCAACCATGCTATTTTTTTGCCACCTGTATTTTGTCGAAAAGGGTTTCTTCTTTGGCAAGTGCTTTTCCCCACAAGGCGATCGATGCCGTATACAGGGCTAGGTCGTCTTTAGGGTTCATCATCGCCACGCCATTTTTGGCGTTCTTGGGGTTACGGTTGAGGGTGAATTGTCCTGACAAAGCGTATTGCGTACGGTTCGACAAGTTCAAGCCTCCTTCAAAAGAACGAATGCCTGACGCTTCTATTTTTTCAAAAAGTCGAGCCACATCCTTATTTTTTTCACGTAAGGCAGGAGGCATCAAAACCGCCAAGCTATGCACTAAATCAGGATACTTGTACGACATCCACGGAGCAGCCTGCATCGTTTTGGCGTCAAACTGCAAGTATTGAGCCAGCGTTTGGGGCGAGCTTTTTTCGAAAAAGTCTTTTTTTGCTATATAAATGCCGTTGTTTGAAGCGTAGAGTCTCAAAGGATTTAAGAAGGGTATTAAGCCCAAGCCTTCGTTGACTTTGAGCAGTTTGGCGTTGTCCTTCCATGCCAAGACATCAATAACTTGCTTGCTTTTAGATCCCTTGCCTTTTAGCACGACTTCGTTCAAGCTACCGCCCTGCCCGAGGTGTTTTACTAAAGCGTTAATCGTTTTTTGCTTATCGGTAGTGGGTTCTAGCACAATGGCTCGATGCCCTTGGGCGTTGACGACAATAAAGCTACGCTTAGAGAAAAGCCCCAAAATATCTTTTTCCAGATTCAAGTGAAAGAGCGATAAAATCGGGTTCAACATCTTAATTTGATTCTGCTTGTCTTCAGGCAAGCGTTCGATGAACCCCTTTTTAATGAGCCTGTCCACATGTTGGATGCTCAAATAGCTAATCATGGGAGACGAACTTAGCACAGGGCGTTCACTGCCTTTTAGCATATATTCCAGCGTGTTCAGATCCAGCGGAGGGGTATTGGGATTGTCTGCTTGAGGCAATTGTATCAAAAGCCCTGACGATTCTTGTATCAAACCGTTGGCGAGTGGCGTTTGGGGTGAGCTGGTTTTGACGATCCACGTCGGTTTTAGGGTCATAATGCCTTTGAGTTTAGGGTTGGCAATGCCACTTAGATTAAGAAACGTGAAGCTTTCCGCCGTGGCATCGGTGTTGGGGAACTCGGTGAAGGTGTCTTTTAAAACAGGCAAGAGATGCTCGGAGAGTTTCCAGCTATTTTTGTCCG
>JBILSS010000076.1:0-10045 GCA_044371965.1 Vampirovibrionales bacterium | reverse complement strand
GGACGAATGAGAATACGAACGGTTTGATTCGTCAGTACTTGCGGAAATCGAGTTCTTTTGCTAATGTGGGGGAAGCGGAGCTTGCACGAATAGCGTATTTGCTGAACAATCGTCCTCGCAAGTGCTTAAATTTCAAGACCCCGTGGGAGGTACAGCATGCTGTGGCTTAACCGCCACCCCCTGCGACACTTGTTACTTGAATCCGCCCTGCTTCAGCACGTAAAAGTACAAGGGAATTCCTAAAGTGACGTTAAACGTAAACGTTACCCCTAATGCGACAGGCAAAAGCAAGGACATATTCGCCTTAGGAATAGCGGTACGCATCGCCGCAGGTACGGCGACATAAGACGCGGAAGCCACCAAGACCATCAAAATCAAGGCATCGCCAATGTGTAGGTTGATTAATTTGGCAATCAATAAGCCTAAGGATGCCCCTACCAAAGGGTAGACCAAGCCAAAGGTGATGAGGAATCCGCTGGATTCTCTGAAGTCTGAAAAGCGTTTGGCAGCGATAATGCCCATGTCTAACATATAGAAAGACAAAACCCCTTTGAAGATGTCATCCACAAAAGGCTTGAGTTCTTCTGCTCCTGCTTTTCCGCCTAAAATGCCAATCACCAAACTACCCACCAATAAAATAATCGATCCGTTGAAAAAGGCTTCATGCAAAACGCCCTTAATGTTAATCGGGCGAGGGGGGCGTACCACGGCAACGTCCGCTCCTGCTTCGACAAGGGCTTCTTTACGCTGGGTTTTAGAAATTTGATAGAGTAATAAACCTGCAATAATCGCTGGCGATTCCATTAACGCCATACAAGCTACCATGTATCCTGAAATTTCGGTGTGTTGTGTGCCTAAGAACGACACGGCAGTCGCAAAAGTGACCGCACTTACCGAACCGTAGGTGGCGGCAATCGCAGCGGCATCATGTGTTTTTAATTTCAAACGCAACACCTTATATAAAGCAAACGGCATCAAGAATGATAAGGAAATACAGACCGCCATCATCACAATCATGTGAGGATCCAAACCACTTTTAAAGAGGGCTTCCCCACCGTGTATCCCAATATCAAAGAGTAAATATAGCGACAAGAACTTACTAATTTGCGACGGGATTTCAAGGTTTGAGCGAACCATTACGGAAGTCAGCCCTAAAATGAAGAACATCACAGGCGGATGCAGGATATTCTGAACCAGAGATTCCAAAAACATAAAAGCGACCTCTTACTCAATGACTTTAAAGTAAGCCCGATCGAAAAGAAAGGTAAACGCAAAACAGGATAAGCTAAAAGATAAAAATAACATCTTTGGGAGGGGGCTTTTTGTATCATACACCCATTTGAAAAACGGACAAGTTTTTTTAAAAAGCTTCGTCTTTTAAGGGGAAGAGAAAACATCTTACAATTTAAAACTTATGATATAATACACCTATTGTGTCTATCTAATTGTTCCGAATTATGCGAGGTATCTTATGAAACGTCTTTCTTCTTTAATGCTGGCTGTTCTTAGTCTCATCATCACTTGTGCAAGCGTTTCGCCTGCCGTGTATGCCGCAACGCCTCAAGCGGAAGCCTATTACGCCCAAGCCATGCAAGCGTATGAGCAGAAAGGCTTCTTACAAGCGGCGACCCTCTTCCAAAAAGCCGCCGATGCCGACAATACCTACGTTGATGCGTGGTTTAATTTGGGAGCCGTCCAATATCGCCTCAATAAATTTGAAGACGCTCGTAATGCCTTTCAAAAAGCTTTGTGGCGTTCCCCTGGTGACAATGAAATCCGCTATAACTTAGGGGCGTCTCTCGCCAAATTGGGACGCAACACCGAAGCCTTAGACCAACTCAACAAAATCCCGTCGAATCACCCCAAGTACAATGAAGCAC
Source organism: Vampirovibrionales bacterium (assembly GCA_044371965.1). Taxonomy (GTDB): domain Bacteria; phylum Cyanobacteriota; class Vampirovibrionia; order Vampirovibrionales; family JAJTHC01; genus JAJTHC01. The sequence goes on along the minus strand of JBILSS010000076.1, from coordinate 8,165 downwards.
TCAATCAAATCGCTTCCATTAAAAACAGCACGGTTGCCAAGCAACCCACATGGACTAAACCCACACAAGTCCCCAAAACGACTAAAACCAACGTCAATGCGGTGGCGGTTAGCGGTTCAGGCTTGTATGCTAGAGGGCTTGTTGGACCGACAGGGATTGCCGTTGGGCCAAATGGTGAATTGTATGTGGCGAATTACACCAAAAACAATATCGTTAGAATCTTGCCAAACGGCAACCAAAGCACCATTACACAAGGGGGCTTAATCAATGGGCCGATTGGTTTGGTGCGAGATCCTCGTAACGGCAACTTGTATGTTGCCAATTACATTAGTGGGGATGTCGTAAGTATTACGCCAAGTGGGACGGTCAACACCCTTAAAAAGGGTTACGGCAAGCCCTATTACCTGTATTTTGATGCCCTAACGAATCGCTTGTTTGTGTCTGAACAAGAAGGCAATCAGGTTTCCGTGATTAAGCTATAAGTCTTGATAAAAGCCTCCTTTCCAAAGTGAAGGAGGCTTTTTGAAGATTATTGCTTGACTCTCATCTATGCTTGGCTTACTCTTATAAAAGTTAAACAAAGCGTCCATAGCTCAGCGGTAGAGCAGTCCCCTTTTAAGGGAAAGGTCCTGAGTTCGAATCTCAGTGGACGCATAAAAGCCCCACACTTCAGGTGTCGGGGCTTTTTATATGTCGTATTTATAAAGTGATATTTTAGATGGTTCTGTTTTTGGGTTTCTCGCTCCGTTTTTAGCTGGTGCTTGGACGTCTGCTTCTGCAACGAGTTTAAGCACCTCACTTTTTATCTATCGAACACTATATCATTACATCTTAATCATTTTTTTATTTGAAGAAAACCATGTTTCAGGTAAGCTAGAACTAATTAAATTATGTTGTGCTATGCGTATGATGCCACTGTGGTATCGTTGCTCCCTTTCAACAAGAAGGAACTTAATAATGACAAACGCCGAAAGCCCCGAACTCAATATCCCTAACTTCAATCAAAAAGACGCTCAAAACACTGATGCCGCAGAAAAAAATGAAACACTGAATACCGAATCCAGTGAACCGACGTATGAAGAATTGAAAGCCCTCAATGAAGAACTACATCAACAATATATGCGACTCGCCGCCGATTTCGACAATTTTCGTAAGCGTCGCCTCAACGAAATGGAACAAACCCGTAAATACGGTGCCGAACACTTCTTGCGGAACTTTTTGCCTGTGCTAGACAATTTTGAACGGGCTCAAAAATCCATCACCGCTGAAAGTGATTCAGCGACCTTATATAAAACCCTCGAACTCATGCAACAGCAACTCGTGCAAGCCTTAGAAGAAACAGGCTTAAAACGTAGTAATGTCATCGGTAAAGTGTTTGACCCTGCCTTGCATGAAGCCGTCAGTCAATTGGTGGTTGAAGGGCAAGCCCCTGACACCATTATTGCCGAACAACAAGCAGGCTACTGCTTGCATGACAAAGTCTTGCGTCATGCTCAAGTGATAGTCGCCAGTGAAGCATCTTAGATGCTTGCCTAGCCGTATTATTAACGATTAAAGTGAGCCGTGTCCATGTCCAATCGAGATTACTATGAAATTTTAGGGGTGTCTCGTACAGCCGATGCCAAAGAAATCAAAAAAGCCTTTCGCCAAAAAGCGAAGGAGTTGCATCCTGACACGAGTACGGATCCCGATGCGGAATCGCATTTCAAGGAACTCGGTGAAGCCTATAGCGTCATTAGCGATGCTGAAAAACGCCGTATTTACGACACTTACGGTAAAGATGGTCTCAACAACACAGGCGGCGGCTACGGTGGTGGGGGGGGCTATGCCACCAACTGGGACTTCATGAGCGATTTTGGCGATATTGGCGATATCTTTTCCGCCTTCTTCGGGGGCGGCGGCGGTCGTGCGAGAGGGCCGATGCGTGGGGATGATCGTCGAACCACGCTGGAACTGAGCTTTATGGATGCCGTCTTTGGTTGCGAAAAAAAAATCAATATTACACGTTTAGATGCTTGCCAAACGTGTAATGGCACAGGGTGTGCTGTCGGTAGTCGCCCTGAAACCTGCACGCATTGTGGGGGGCATGGTCAGGTAAGGCAATCGGCTCAAACCATGTTTGGTAACTTTACGCAAGTGGTTACTTGCCCGTCTTGTCATGGATCAGGCACGATTATTAAAAACCCTTGTAAGGCGTGTCACGGGCAGGGTATTGCCCCAAAAGATGAAGCCATTACGCTCACCATTCCTGCTGGGGTGGACACAGGCACTCGCCTGCGAGTGGCAGGCGGTGGCGACGCTGGAGCCAATGGCATCCCGGCTGGGGACTTGTATGTGGTCATTCAAGTCCAAGAAGACGAGCATTTCTTACGAGACGCTTACGACGTGTTGATGAAAGTCCCTGTGCATTACACGCAACTGGTTTTAGGCGATCATGTTCGCATTCCCTTATTAAAAGGGCATTATGATCTCAAAATCCCTGCTGGCACTGAAAATGGTCACATTATTACCCTAAAAGGCGAAGGCGTGCCTGTTCTGAACCAGTCCCATTTAAGAGGCAACTTGTTGATTCGTCTCGATATTCAAATTCCTCGCAAAGTTCGTGGGGATGAGAAGGCGTTATTACAACAGTTGCATGACTTGCATAAGCACAACGTCAAGGCGGAAGACATTCGCCATGAAGAGGGGCATGCGTCGTCTTTTTTTAGTAAGATGAAGTCGTTTTTGGCTGGCAAGTAACCCCCTTGATTACGTACAAGGGTTGATAAACGGCGTAAGGTGAAGGGGATCCACCGAAACGCCTTGTACAAATGCCCCCCAATGCAAGTGAGGCCCTGCGGCAAAGCCTGTGGAACCTACCTTACCGATGGCTTGACCTTTCACCACAAACTCCCCTTCATTCACCAAAATTTGGCTCATGTGGATGTAAATACTCGTCAAACCCTGTCCGTGATCCAAACCCACGGTGCCACCATGCAAACGAAAAGCTCGTGCCAGTTGGACTTTGCCTGATTCGGGAGCTTTGATGATTTGCCCTTGAGACGATTTTTGATCGATGCCCTTGTGAATGTTTCCTGTGAAAACGCCGTTCACCACACGTTTGACCCCAAACGGCGAGTTCATACACTGCGGTACAGGGGCGTTAAACTGTAAAGGAAGATCCCAATAACGCTTGGCGGTTTTTAAGGCTTTCAAGGCACCAATGGCTTCCATTTCACCTGTTTGAGGACTCAAACCTGCGGTTTGTTTAGAAACACGAATGGCTTGCGTTTGAAACGAAGTCGCCATAACCGTAAGGCTGGTCGATGCCAAGACTTTAGCAGAAGCATCCAAGACCTTGAGCGAGCGTGAGCCAACGGAAGAGAGAGGATCCACCGCCAAAAGGGCTTGCCAACGTTGCGTTTGATTAACGGTAGGCACGGCATACGCCCACAACGATTGATTTCCCCACAACACCTTAAGCTTGGGAGACTCTTGCGTGGTGACTTCGTTAGACGTCACGGTTAGAATCGTAAAATCGCCTTGGGCTAGGGTTTTTTTTTGACATCAAGGGTGGTGGTGGATGTCGGCACATCTGCCGTTGTGGGTGCAACAGGAGGCGTAGCTTTCACAAGCATATCAGGCATTAATTTAGGCAAAGGAGCCAACGCCGTAAAGATGTATCCATTGGTGGGAGGCTCATGCACAATCGCAGAAAGCTTCACCGATTCTGCCTGAACATTGGGAATGACAAGACTTACCGCAAGCATTGAAAAACATGCCAAGCGTGTAAAAGAAGGGTAAATCATAACGCAAAACCTCACATTGTATAAAACAGCTCTGACTTTTGTTAGAATAACACAGTTTAAATCATTTCTCACCCACCGCAAGGGGGATGCTCGAAAAATCATTCCTTTGATGTAGATTCACCTTGCCTCAAAAAAAAGAATGCTTCCTTTTTAATAAAATGGTATACTAGAGCTTGAGAGATTCAAAATTGCTCAAAAGCAACTGACAATAGCATCTTTATATTGTAACCTGTAATGATAAACGAGTCCTTAATTGATACTTTAAAATGAAAGTCTGCATCTTTCGTTTGTCTACAATCCTGTAATGGAGTTATTCCTTTGTCCGAAAATCGTTCAAACCCTTCACTTTCAAACGCTCAAGCCAAGCGTCGTTCGACCTTGTTGCTCCCTACGCAAGGGGAACTTCTGCCTGATTCGTCTTCCCCTGCTCAAGGCATTCAAATGCCTCAAATGCCGAAAAAGCCTTCTATGCCTGAACTCAGCCTTGAAGAGAAAATGGCTCAACAGCTAAGCAAGCGAGTCGGTCTGCTCGCTGGGCATATGACGCATCAAGCGTCGTTGCATGAGCAAGCCGTTTCTAACACCAAAGGCATTTTCAGCGACCTGCTCGATGATTTAGACGTCGTTAGTCGTGCCTTTAAATCCAATTTCAAAAGTCGAGACATGGAAACGCATCGCATTTATTCAGAAGTAGATCCCGATCGTTCGATTGGCGTCCTGAATGTGATGTGGCACTGCTTGAGCTTTACCAGTCGTGGGAATCACAAGCCTTTGGCGATTGCGCGTGGAGGTAAGGAGCCTCTGTTTACAGGGCGTATTTTAGCGATTCGTGGGGATTTTCACGATCTCGCCCATAGCTATGAAACCTTTGACTTTGCCGATCTACTGCCTTTTGAGCTGGCGAGTCTCTACATCCCAGCGGATCCCTTGGAATCTGCGATTATCCGCATTCCTCACTTGGGCGGGGAAGAAGAGTACATCGACCAAGCATCCGCAGGGCGAACGTTTTTAATGAAGACGGTGGAAATGGTCTGTTCAGGCGGATTTTTACACGAACAGTAAAAAACGCCCCTTCTAAAAGAAGGGGCGTTAGGTTTAATTTTATTGGTCAAGTGGATTTACAGTATCTTTCAGTCCTAATGACTTTGCCATCTGTTCCGCTTGTTCTTGCAATGCCTTTATTTTGGCTTGAACTTTTTTAAGTTCAGCTTGGTTTTCCGCATCTTGGACACGTTTACGAGCCTCTTTTTTTGCTTTAATAGCGAGGGCTTTTTTATTTTCTAATGCTTTGGTTGCGAGTGCTTTAGATTCCAAAGTGGCTTTTTCAAACGCTACTTGTTCTTCGGGTGTTGTTAATAAGTCACTAACGGCTTTCATTCCTCTTTGCTCAGCACCTTCCGCAATTTTGGTTGGATTAAAAGTATCACGAATAGCTTGAACTGCTTTCCTGCCAAGAGAAGCATTTTCCTGACGAAGGACTTGTCTTGTGACTGCTAACGCATCGCCTAAAAGACCGCCTGAACGTTGCTGACTACTACTTGCGTAGGGGGGTGAGATTTGTGTTTAACATGGGGTTTTCCTTATATTTATACAAAGTAAATAAATGCAAGCGGTTCTTTTTGATGCTTGCGTATTCATAGAAAACGCCCTACAGAAAAAAGGATGCTAGCTTAGACTCATCTATTTACAAAACGTTACACACCCCTAAACGGTTAAAGCCGTTTTAGACGTTGCGACTTCTTGAGCAGCTTTTACACCAGCCCCAAGTTCGACGCTGTAACCCAATTCAAGCAAGGCTTGTTCCAAACAAGCCAAGACCATGTAAACGTCTCGCTCGCCGACAAAGCCCAAATGCCCAATGCGGAAAATCTTCCCTTTTAAGCTGGCTTGACCGTCCGCCACCGTAATGCCAAAGCGATCCTTCAACACCTTGCGAATAGCAGGAGCATCTATGCCAGCAGGAGGCAAAACAGCGGTGACCGCAGGGCTGGCATTGGCATCGTCTTCCACCAAAGCCGAAAGTCCTAAAGCTCGAACGCCAGCTCGCACCATGTTACGCAAAAGCAAGTGACGAGCGTTCATGGCATCGATGCCTTCGTCTAACATCATTTGAAGGCTGACATCCAACGCCATAATCAGGTGAGTGGCAGGCGTATACGCCGTGGTATCTTCGGCTTGAGCCTTCAAGTTTCTGGTGAAGTTAAAGTAAAATGCAGGATACTTCACCTCATTTTGGTGACGAGCTAAGGCACGTTCACCCACCGCCAAGAACGACAGTCCTGGTTGCATCATAAAGCCTTTTTGACTACCGCTAATCGCCAAATCAATGGCCCATTCATCCATTTTAAAGGGACTAGCCGTTAAGCCTGTCACCGTATCGACGATGCTCAAAGCTCCATGTTGACGAATGGCGTTCGTCAAGCCTTGCACATCATTCAACGCCCCTGTAGATGTTTCGCTATGCACGAAAATAACGGCTTTAATGGCTTTTTCGGTGTCGGCGTTTAAGGCGTTTTCCAAGGTTTCTACCGTATTAACTTGCCCTTGTTCCACCTTGAGTTCTTGCACGGTAATACCGAGGCTTTTTGCCATATCCGCCCAACGACTCGAAAACACGCCACAACTCAGCACCAACAAGGTTTCCCCAGCATTTAAGGTATTGCTCAAGGCGGCTTCAATCGCACCCGTCGCACTGGCGGTGTACAAAATCACAGGATGCTTGGTTTGAAAGATGCGTTGCAAGTTCGGAAACACACGCTTCATAATGAGTTTAAACTCAGGCGAACGATGCCCCACCGCTGGACGGCTCATTACTTCACGAACAGCATCAGGCAAGGGGGTAGGACCTGGAATCATCAAGAAAGGGTAGGTGTTTGTCATGGGGAAGGCTCCTTTAGTGGTTTAAGTGGTTTCTTTTAAGGTAATGGCGAGGTCTCCCGTAAGGGGACGCAAAACAAAGATGTTAATTTCAGGGTGAAAATGCCCGTTATTGCCTAGCTTGTCTGGCACAAAATAAAAGCCTAAACGCTGAAACAAGCTTTTGGAAAATAAACGAGGCGTCACTTCATAATACAGCGAATCGTAGCCCAAGGCTTTGGCATCCACCATGGCTTGAATCAACAATTGCCCACCCAAGCCTTGATCTCGGAAATCAGGCAAGACGTAAAACTTAATCAGTTCAGCAATTTTTTCATTGCTTTCATTGCCTTTAAGTGGCTCAATTCCACCACAACCCACCAGCTTGCCTGTGGCGTTGTCTTCAATCACATAGTAACGAGCGTCAGGCGTTTGAGCGATATAGGCGGACATCGCTACCACTTCAGGATCGTTGGCAGGACAGTCTTCGAGGTAATCGAATTCTGCTAGCGTATTGACGACAATGGCTTCAATTTGAGCGTCATCGGCAGGGGTGGCAAGGCGTAAAGTCGCCTTGTCTAAAATGGGGCGAGGGAGTGTTTGCGTTTCAAGAATTTGAGTAAGTGGCATTATGGGGACTCCCTTTTTCAGATTAAGAAGGACACTCCTTTCATTATCTACGCTAAAAAACTTTTGACTAGGGGAATTTTTCTCGTATAGTATTTTCTATATTTTAATAATTGGGTTGATTGTACGTGCTTCTAATCGTGCTGGCTTGCTTCTGCCAAACTGCCATGCGTAAAGATGCTTGAGCGGCATCAATCAAAATCCGCAATAAGCTTTCTTGTTCCTGAAGACTTAAATAGGTTTCTTGAATCCCCACTGACCACAAAAGTTTCGTCGCCAATTGATCAAACACGCCCGCATCGTAGTTTGAAATCCCTGTAATACCGAGGGCTTGCATCTCTTTTGGACGATCATTCAAGTAGGCGTTCATTTCAATGCTTAAGCGATACAAGGGGGTGGGGTAAGCCGCATGGCGTTGATTGTTATTGATGCTCAAAGTCAAGCAGGCTAAATCCAAGAGCTGTTGGGCTTGTTGTAAAAGCTGAGGATCCTGCCTGACTTCAGGGAAGCCCGCCTCTTCTAGGTATCGAATGCAAATGGGGGAACTCAATAAGGGACGCAACGCCTGTTCCAAGTAAACGGAACATTTGCTCATTTTCGCCCGTGTGGGTGGCATAAACACATACGTGTAGAAATAGCCTTGACGTAAGGCTTTGACTTCTTCATAGAGGCTATTCTTTGATTGATTCGCTTCTTTGGATGCCTTGGCTTGCCCCTTTGGCAAAGGTGCAGGGTGCAGGGTGGCTCCCCAGTGAATGGGGGGGGAGGTGGACATCGTGGGAAGCATTGACATAGCCAAAAGACCTTGAAAGAAGAAAAGCGTAAACTAGATTAACTAAGTATAGCATTAAGAAAGTCGATTGTCTATTCGTTTACAGAATTGGCTCTAATGAT
>JBILSS010000075.1:0-10048 GCA_044371965.1 Vampirovibrionales bacterium | reverse complement strand
ATTTTAGGTTTAATGCTTCTAAGGCCTGCCACAATTCGCCTTGCACCGTACGGCAAGAATTGCCGTATTGGGCTTGGCTACCGCTAAACGGCGTGCCGTCATAGTGAATGAGTAAATATAGCCTCATATTTTCCCTTTTGAAAAAAGGGTACGAAACATTGTTCCGTACCCTTTTAAGTATAAACTTCAGTCTAAACTAAACCAATTGAACAATCGCCATTTGCGTGTTGTCTCCACGACGGCGGTGTGTTTTCAACACACGGATGTATCCGCCTTGACGCTCAGCATAGCGAGGACCAATTTCAGCAAAGATTTTACGCAAAACCGTTTCTTCAATCGGATTGCCTTTCGCTGATTCAATGACTTGACCTGTTTTCACCTTGTACAAACGCTTAGATGCCATACGAACATCATTCAAGTTGCCACGTTTGGCATAGGTTACAATAGGACTTGCAAAGGAAACCAAAACTTTAGCACGAGTGACCGTCGTTTCAATTTCACCATGTAAGAAGAGTTGAGTTGCCAAAGAACGCATCAACGCTTTACGCTGATCGACGGGCAATCCCAATTTTTTCACTCGATTACGGTGTCTCATAATCATCAAACTCCATATAATTTGTTGTAAGAATTAGTCCACAGGAAGAAGGGCATCTTCAGGACTTGGCTTTAAATCAATACCAAAGGCTTTTAAGCGTTCGATGACTTCATCTGCTGATTTTTTGCCGAAGTTTTTAATGTTCAACAAATCATGTTCAGATTTCAACATCAATTCTTGAATGCTGTGGATATTGGCACGCTTCAAGCAATTGAAGGCACGAACCGAAAGTTCTAAATCTTCAATTGTAATAGAAGGGGCGTTATCTTCTGGGACTTCTTCTTTTTCAATGGTGGGTTGCGTGACGACCGTCGGCACACCCATTAAAGAAGCAATCGGCACCAAGTTTTCAATCAAGATGTTCGCGGCTTGACTCAAGGCAGAGGTGACATCAACGCTACCGTCGGACCACAATTCAAGCTCTAAACTATCATAATCGGTGCGAGTTCCCACACGAAGAGGCTCCACATTATAAGCCACACGACGAATCGGCATAAACGCAGCATCCAATGGCAAGGCATCATGGCTGGCGTTTGCGGAAGACTGGGTTTTATCCGCGGGGACGTAACCCACACCAGATTCCACCGTCAATTCAACTGCCAAATGACCGTCCTTGCTCAAGGTAGCAATATGCCAATCAGGGTTTAAGACTTCAATGCCTGCTGGCAATTCAAGATCTTTCGCCGTGACTTCACCCGCACGTTTTACATCTAAACGCAAAACAGCAGGTTCGCCTGTTTCAGACTTCAGAACAACGCCTTTAAAGTTCAACAAAATATCGAGGACGTCTTCAACGACACCGTCGATATTGGTAAACTCATGGGAAACCCCTTCAAAGCGAGCCGACGTAATGGCGGAACCTTGAATCGAAGAAAGCAAGACACGACGCAACGCATTACCAATGGTCGTACCGTAACCGCCTTCCATAGGCTCTAAAACGAACTTACCATACACTGAACCATCATGTTCTGTGTTTTTGGTGAGACATTTGATATTTAATGAATGTTCAATCATAGTGAACACTAACCTCCAAATCACTTAAAATCTTGTAATACAATAATATACTAAAATTCCAAACTTATCTAGAGTAGTATTCAACCACAAGTTGCTCACGAGTGTTGGGATCCAGCTCTTCACGTTCAGGCAAGCGGTCAAAACGAACAGATGCCGTTTCCTTGCTTACCGTCAACCATACCGCAGGGCTTACATAAGCTTGAGCGGATTCAGACGTGCGAACAATGAAATCCACACTATTAGGACGCACTGAAATCACCGTGCCGTCTTTCACCAAGATAGAAGGTACGGTTACACGATGCCCATTCAACAAGAAGTGACCGTGTGCGACCATTTGACGTGCCTGACGACGTGTTTCAGCCAATCCTGCACGGAAGACAACATTGTCTAAACGGCGTTCAAGAACTTGAAGCAAAATCGTACCTGTATTGCCTTTACTACGGTTGGCAATTTCGTAATAGCGACGAAGCTGCTTTTCACGAATGCCAAAACGCATTTTAAGACGTTGCTTTTCTTTTAATTGCTGAGCAAATTCAGAAATTTTCTTGTGTGCTTGCCCATGCTGACCTGAGGCATAGGGACGACGCTTCATAACCGCATCGATTTTAGGGGTTTCGGTTAGATTGACCCCAAGGTTACGGGATATTTTGGCGGCTGGGCCGGTATATCTTCCCACGTTATAATCTCCTTAACATCTTTTAAGCACTAAACGCGACGGCGTTTAGGCGGGCGGCATCCATTGTGTGGAATGGGGGTAACATCTTTAATCAACGTGATTTCAAGTCCTGAAACTTGCAATGCACGAATAGCGGTTTCCCGACCTGAACCAGGTCCATTCACATAAACTTTAACCGTTTTCATACCTTGTTCCATTGAACGTTTTGCCACAAGTTCGGATGCCGATTGAGCGGCGAAAGGCGTACTTTTACGAACCCCTTTAAAGCCTGCTACACCAGCACTCGCCCAAGCAATAACATTGCCTTGCGTGTCTGTAGACGTTACAACGGTGTTGTTAAATGTGGACTGAACAAAGACCATGCCTTGAACCACATTTTTCTTTTCTTTCTTTTTTGGCTTAGTTACTTTTGCCATCATTTCATTAACCCCTAATTATTTCTTGCCTTTAATGGGCGACGATTTGCGTCCACGACGAGTACGGGCGTTCGTTTTCGTACGTTGACCACGACAAGGCAGTCCACGACGGTGACGAATTCCACGATAACTAGCAATTTCCATTAAACGCTTAATGTTCATTGCTTCTTGACGACGCAAGTCACCTTCAACGATGTAAGTGCCTTCGATCGCTTCACGAAGCTTGTTAACTTCGGTTTCGGTCAAGTCTTTTACACGTTTGTCAGGGTCAATGCCTGTTTTTTCTAAAATGACTTTAGAAAGGCTGTAACCTACACCATAGATGTAAGGAAGTGCGTAAAGCACTTTTTTGTTTTTCGGTAGGTCCACACCGACTAATCGGGCCATGCCGTTATCTCCTTGTATCCTTTTCTAACTGAAAATTAAGATAGTTTACCTATCAGTGGCCAATAAAGACCTGAAGAAATGAATCTTCATTCTACAATTTAAATCAAACACAGCTTAATTACAAGCAGGCAATTGTAACAAGTTTTTAGATGCATTAAGTGGTGTGACTTTTTGGGGATTGTTTCTTTCTTGAGCTGGTAACGTCAGAGACCTATGCTCGTGCAACGATTTTAAGCACCCCTACTTTCTGATCTATAAATCAGCCTATATTAAGAAACGCCTTCGGTAGATGCTTCTGCGTGAGACACCGCTTTATGAATAAGATAGAGCAACTTTGTTTCGCAAGCATCTAAATCTTCTTCGGTGCGAGCTTCCCAACGTAAACTCAAAACAGGTTCTGTGTTTGACGCCCTTACCAAGACAAAGCCGCCATCCAACGCAAGGCGGATGCCATCTAAGGTAGAAAGTCCTAAAATCGCTTGATTGCCAAAAAGCGTCTTTTCTTCATGACGCTTTTGTAAGGCGTCTTTAAGATAGCTCATGACCTTCGGGCTTAAGTGAGCATCCACCGCATAACGCAACTCATCCGAAATCATGGTTTGAGGCAAGCTGTTGACCAAAGAACTCAAGGGCAATGTCGGATTGCTCGCGATTTGACGGGCATCATCCAAGACTTGTGCCATACGCATCATGCCGTAAAAGGCATCGTCAAAGCCCCAATGCTCGTCTTTAAAAAAGAAGTGACCGCTTAATTCACCACCCAGGACGGCGTTTTGCGTTTTCATGGTGTTTTTGATTTTAGCATGCCCTGTAGGCGATACTATCGCTTCCGCCCCCGCTTCCGTGATGCCTGTAAACAAGTGCTGGCTACACTTGACTTCCGCCACCACTTTTGGTGGAGCTTCATTGGGGAACTTCACCCGACGTCGACGCATCATGGCTTGCGTCATCAACAACAATAAGAAGTCGCCTGCAATGACCTGCCCTTGATCGTCCACCACACCGAGGCGATCACTGTCGCCGTCAAAGGCAACACCAAAATCAGCGTGATGCGTTTGGACTGCTTCGATTAAATCCGCCAAGTTCTTGGCTTTAGAAGGGTCTGGGTGATGATTAGGAAAGCGTCCGTCGACTTCGGTGAATAACGGCACGCATTCAATACCAAAGGCGTCTAATAAGGGAACAGCCACCAATCCACCTGTGGCGTTACCAGCATCCACCACAATTTTAAGAGGGTAGGCTGTCTTGGGGAAGTTCGCTTGCATCCAGTTTAAATAGTCGGGGATCGGATTGTAGGCAATCACTTGCCCACGAAGGGAAACAGGCTCTAACTCTGTTTTTTGCTGAGCCTCAAACAGACGTTTCACGTCTTGAACATCTTCACGGGTGAGGGCATGACCGTCCAGCGTCCACTTTAAGCCGTTATACGGAGCAGGGTTGTGACTCGCTGTTACCGTCAATGTTGCATCGGGCTTTTGGATGCCTTCAGGTAACTCGAGCCATTCGCTCGCATACACCATAGGCGAAGGTTGCAAGCCTAAATCGATGACATTCACCCCTAAATCAAGTAAGGTATTTTTCAACGCTTCAAAAAGCTCGGGGCTATGCAGGCGGGCATCGTAACCAGCGGCGATTGTGAAAGGAAGAAAGGGCTGGTCGGCTCCTTTTTTTGCTTGACAAAAAGCGACAAAGGCTCGAGCCATATGCTGATAGGTCACGGTATCAAACAAGTCAGGGGTGACGATGGCACGCACGTCGTAGGTACAAAAACAAGCGGACGTTCTAATAGGTGTCACGGAAGGAGCCTTTCATAAATTGAGTGGAGAATCCCCAAAATTCTAACATAAACAGAGGAGTTATTCGACTAAAAAGTTTACAACTGCTAGAATATACAGATAAAGCATTAGAAAAGGAATACCTCTGCCTTGCGATATTTCATCAAAACATTACCCTTTATACTACTCACCGCATGGATGAACCTTTCCAACGCCTGGGCGGAAGAGGCGATACCGCTTGCCGATATTTTGAAACCGTCTGGCGAAGGAGCTTCCACAGGGGGTGGGGATGTCAACATGAGCATGATTCTCTTCAATACCTTGTTAGTCTTGGGGGTCGGGCTTTGGGTGATGCGTCAAATCTGGTTTGTGGAATGGGCGGAACGTGTGAAGGTGGCTCATTTAAAAGAAGGCAAGCCGATTTTAATCGCCATGTGGCAAGCCATGCGTCTTTCGTGGGGGGGGATTCTCACGCCTCCAGCTCGTCAAGCGATTAAGCCTTTAGCCAAGCCCACGATGCCTTCAGCGTCGAATACGCCGTCATGGTTGGAACGCTTGGATGTTCAAACGCTGGAAACAGGCACAAAACTGCATTGGATGCGTGTGCATGGTCAGGATTACATCCTGACTGAAACCGCCAACCATAGCCAGTGGATGAAACTCGGTGAAGACGGCGACGCCATGGAGGCTATCCCTGCGGTGGAAGGCTTGGCATCGGCGGCGAAGGTGGACGCATCACCTGTTTACCAGCTCCCCGACTACTTGGATACGGTGTAGGGTTTTGTATAGCCAAGTTTAGAGTTTTCTGTACAGTGTCTCTTCGTTGTCGCTACGATTCTCGATGTGCTTATGGTCGTCTTTGTACAATCACACATCTGCGAGTCTAGGCTCCTAGAATAGCCTACTGTACAGAAAACTCTAAAATGGCTATATTATGTATTGTGAGTGCTGGATGACTTCAAACGGCTTTTGAGTTGAGGCACGATCGCCTGATAGGTACTTTTTTCCTCCGCATCATCGATGCCCCCAAATGGCGTGTGATGCTCCAAAAACGGATCCAACTGCAACGGCTCGTGACGCCCCACAGGAATCGGCGAACTATGCGCTAACGGCTCCACATTGCGGTAGCCATACGCCGTCTTAATCCCCGACATCAAAAAGAAGGGCGAAATCCACGGCTTGAGGGCTTGCACGCCTGCCACACTAAACGCAGTGGGGATGTCATCCACATGAAGCACGCCATCGGCAAACTCCAGCTTACGACCACCTGAAGGGCCGTGCTGCTTGGCAGGGTGGCGTCGCTTAATTTGCGATTCAATCTTGTTTGACAGGGGATTGGCAATTAACGCCCCTGCGTAAATGCCTGCTCCCAAACCAGCCACAACCGTGGCGAATCGAGCCATAGGGTTGCGAAACTTGGTAAAGCCTAAGGCGTTAGAAACGGCAAGCCCAGCCCCTGCTCCAAAGCCACACATCGCAATATTAGCGACATACTGAAAAATACCTTCTTTCACCACGTCATCATTCTTTTTGGCACTTTTGCCTTGCAAATGATTCGCTAAAAAGCCAGCCGCCACACCGCTTCCCACACTGGCTAAGCCCACGCCTAAAAAGGGAACGGCCGCTTCATTCACGAATTCCTTCGCCGTGCGACCCATGGCGGTTTGAAAGGACTTAAAGGAAAAGCGTCCGCTTTCAAAGGCTCCGCCAAAATCGCTTAAATCTTCATTGGTGGGCAAGGCGAGACGCAATTCATGCCGTGCCAAAACCCGTGTCGCCTTACGAGCCAGTGATCCGTATGAAAACTTACTATAATCATAGCGTTCTAACTTATGAATATCTTCCGCAATCCGTTGAGGCAAGTCGAGTTGCACGATGGCATTGCGGGTTTCTTTTTGAGCGTCTTCAGGTAAGCTATTGAGCCATCCGTGAAGTCGCTTGTACGACGCTTCTACGTTTTTTTCTTGATCCATTTTAGATCGAAGGGCTTCAGGCAAGGCATGAATTCCTTTTTCAGGATCCGCCTCAAGATTGTGGGCATTTTCTAGCACCGCCGCCATGCTGGTGTGGTGTAGCTTGTCGAGTTGCGTCTTGGCTTCGGCGAAAAGCCCTGCCAAATCGCCATCCGTTTTGCCTAAGTACACGCCTTTCAGCTTGTCTTTATGATGCAAACGCACGGATCGAGCCACGCCACCCACTTGAACATCTAAAGGCACCTGCCCCGCTTCAACCGATTGAAAAACCCCTTGAGCAGATTCTTCTGCCAGCTTCGCCTTGGGATCCAGCTTCCCCCACAAAACAGGCGACAACCACGAAAGTCGTTGATATTGCTTGCGAGCTTCGATTTGTCCTTCTTTAAAGACATCACGATTTTGATCTTTAAAGTATTGAACCGCAGCCTTGGTGGTATTAAAGGCTTCCGCATCAGGTGCCATCAACCATTTGGTGGCTAAAACGGTTGCCACGGTCGGAATCCCCATGCGAATGGCGTCATCTTTCAAGCGTTCCTTGCGTTCTTCGGGGGTTTTGCTTTGATACACATCTTTACCTGCTTGAATGGCAAGCAAGCTGGGGTAGACCAGTAAAGGCACCCGAGTCGCCCACGGGTTAATCGCCCCATTGGGGTGATCCAAATAAGTGCCGATGCTACTCAATTTTAGAGCCATTTTACTCATTAGGGGGACAACATCTTTCTTTGAGCCATAAAATAACGGGGCAACCGCTTAAACGTTTAAAAACATATTATTGTGCGGTGTCTTATTGCTATTGAGAATCATTTTCAATTAAGAGCTTATCAAAAGAGGGAAGACTTGTCAACGGTTCTTTTTAAGAACTTACAGAAAAAGTTCTTGAAAATCTTCTATTTATTTTAAGGTATTTGAACTATAATAAAAGCACTTGTTTTCCAACGCATAAGGACGGTCGCTCATGTCTCAAAAATCTTACAATGTCGCTATTTTAGGAGCCTCTGGTTTAGTGGGGGGCAAAATCCTCGCCTTCTTAGAAGAGCGAAACTTTCCGATTAACACGCTCAAGCTCTTGGCGTCCAAGCGTTCAGTGGGGCAAACCTTGCTTTTTCACGGTAAGCCCATCGCCATTGAAGAAGCCACGCCCGATGCCTTTGAAGGGGTCGATATTGTACTTGCCAGTGCAGGAGGCTCCATTAGCGAAGCCCTCGCCCCTGAAGCCGTCAAGCGTGGAGCAGTTGTCATCGACAACACCAGCCATTACCGCATGCATCCCCAAGTCCCCCTCGTGGTGGGAGGCGTCAATGAAGAGGCGTTGTTGACGCATCAAGGCATTATCGCCAATCCGAATTGCTCGACCGCTCAATTGATGCCTGTGCTTAAAACCATTCACGCCCTCGTAGGCTTAGAACGAGTCATTGTCAGCACCTATCAATCCGTCAGTGGCGGAGGCAAAGAAGCCCTCGATGAACTTAGAGACGAGCTGGCTCACGATTTTGAGCATGGGCAATTGGAAGGACGCTCCGATGCCTTTGCCGATTCCACCTTTGATCGGCAGATTTTCAAGCGTTCCATTGCCTTTAACCTCATTCCGCATATTGATGTCTTTAGTGAAGACGGCGTGGAAGCAGGCTACACTAAAGAAGAGTTGAAACTCATTCACGAAACCCAAAAGATTTTAAGCTTGCCGAATCTACCCATTACGGCAACGGCGGTGAGAGTCCCTGTTTTGGTGGGGCATAGCGAATCGGTGACGGTGGATTGCTCTCGATCTGTGTCGCTTGAAGCCCTCACGCAAGCCCTAAAAGAAACGCCCGATGTCATCGTTGCAGACAGTCATCACGGCTATTTCACCCCACGAGAAACCGCTCATACGGATCCTGTCTACGTCTCACGCATCCGTAAGGATACCTCAAACCCTGAACGAGGCTTTAACCTGTGGGTCGTTTCAGATAATCTCCGCATTGGAGCAGCCCTAAACGCCGTGCGTATCGCCGAAGCGTTGGTGCGTTTGAATAAGGTCGGCGTTCCTGAAAGCTCGTTGACGTTTTAAGATAGTCTTTGCCATAGAAGATCGAGGTTTTATATATGAATCCCCTTGCCAAAGTAATTACCGCTTGTGTGACGCCGTTTTCTGAAGACGGCAAAACGATTGATGCCAAACGTTTTGTCGCCTTATGTGAATACCTTGTTCAAAACGGCAGTGACGGCTTGTTAGTGCATGGCACGACTGGGGAAGGGCCTTGCTTGAGCCTTGAAGAAAAAAAAGAGCTGATTCGCTTAGCCCGAACGATGCTTCAAAATCGTGCGTCTCACGTTCATTTAATGGCATCCATTAACGGCAACGACACGCACGCCGTCATCGAGCAGGTGCAAGGCTTGCTGGATCAAGTTGAACGCCCTGATTCTTTGCTGGTGGTGGTGCCGTTCTACAATAAGCCCACGCAAGCAGGCATGATCGCTCATTTTGAAGCCGTGGCAGACGTCGCTCAAAATATCCCTATTGTCATCTATAATATCCCCAACCGAACAGGGGTGACCATGCAGGCGGAAACCATGAAAACCCTGCATGAACGACTAGGATCCAAGCTCTTGGGCGTGAAGCAAAGCGACGCTAGCATGGATGCCTTGAGCGAAATCACCCGTCACTTGCCTTACGACGAAACAGGCTTTGTCGTGTGGTCAGGCGACGACAGCTTAACCTTGCCGATGCTGGCTCTCGGGGCGAAAGGCGTCATTAGTGTGGCGAGTCACCTCATTGGCAATGAACTCTTCGCCATGATAGAAGCCTTTGAAGCAGGTAAAACCGCCAAAGCCTTGACGCTTCAGCATCAGATGCTCCCCACCATGCGATCCCTGTTCCAAGTCACCAACCCGATTCTGGTCAAGGCGTGCATGGCACAACAGGGTTTTGTGCATCCGACGATGCGTTTGCCGATGCTCTTGGAAGACATTCATCATTCGATGGCTAAAGTGATTTTGCATCAACAACAGGCGTTGGCTTTATAGCCATCTTTAGTTTTCCTACGCTGGGTCTATAATGTAAACTTTGTGAAGTATGGGGCATAAGTTATTAAGGTTTTGTTTTAATGCTAGTATCTAGGATGTATTTTAGAGACATTTAACCAATTAGCTATATCTTAAGTTGACTTTATGAAAATACAGAGCCACCGCATGGATTAAGTCATCCAAGCTCCGAGACACCACCTTCCCACGAC
>JBILSS010000188.1:0-2953 GCA_044371965.1 Vampirovibrionales bacterium | reverse complement strand
GCGGAAGAATGAGTCTCGGGGGCTTTTACCGAACTGGTGGGAAAGAGGCTCATGAAGAGGGTCATCAGGCTCATGCCCATGTAATAGCATTCGTTCATTGGGGGGGAGTCGCCTCTTTTTTTGGGGGATGCAAGGTGTCTTACTCCCTCCCCTTTAAGGGGAGGGTTGGGTTGGGGAGTAGATGTAAACAAGGGTTTTGACATCCCCCCCCTCTCCCTAGCCCTCTCCTCAAGGAGAGGGGACAAGACTTTTGCAGAGTATTCTATCACTTTCATTGTACTACAAAATTCTGAAATATGAAAGCAGATCGACATTAAATTACAATTGTAACAATTTATAAACAATCATCAATTATGAGTATTTTAAATTGTTTATTAAGGCATAGAAAACATTTACCCCTTGTTCAAAGATACTACCCCCTGTGTACCCCCTTTTAAGATAGACCGAAAGAAGAAATACCATGATCGTTCAAAATAACAATATCCCTCAAATTCAGTCCTTATTTCCTGTGAAAGCCAATGCTGGTGGGGGAATTGATGCAAATGGCGTGACGCCCACAGATTCAAAAGGCAAGAAACAAGCCGTTCGTAATGGTCGAGCCACGCTTGCAAAAGCGAAGCAAAGCACGCCTCAAATCAAACAAAGTAAAGCAAACATTCAAGGACTTCAACCTACTGTTACACAGGCTAACACTGCTAACTTTAGATTCTTAACCAATTTGCAATTGGTACAAATGGACGCCATTCAAGGTTTTCAAGCGTCCTTAGGCGGAGCAACTGCCCCTAAAACAGAGTTTAAGCTTGATTCTTCTGTACCCGCTTTTAATTTAGAAGCCGCCCAAGAAACTTTAAAGGCAGGTGCCTTCGATTTTACGAATACCTTACAAGCGACTAGTAATGATGCCAAGGCAAAAGCTGAAAATGCAAATAATGATGGTAATAATGCATTCTCTGTTCTTGGTGAAGCCTTGGGATCATTCGATGGTGGTCTAGGTTCTATTGGAACTGGAGGCGTACAGATTGCAACTGGTATCGGAATGCTTTCTACTAGCGGATTTACCTTTGGTTTGAGTGCTATTCCTGCTATTGCGATGATTGCAAAAGGTGGGGTGGACGTTGCACAAGGTTTTGGGGAAGTGACCCAAGGCCAAGGTAAATCTCAAGAAGCCGAAACCACAGGTGAAGGTGCGACACAAACCTATGAGCGTGCGGCACAAACACTGGGTGAAACAGGTGCCAACCTTGGTCAATTAGAAAGCTTCTATACAAGTCTAAATACGCAAGCCTTCCCTGTACTCAATCAAGCTCAAGCCAGTAACGATCAACTTCTTTCTTTAGGTAGCCAACTTGGGGCGACAGTGGAAGTCCTACCTGCAAGTCCTGCCACCCCAGCAGGAACAGGGGCTGGAAACGCTAATCCCATTGCTCAAGCAACGCCAGCCACAAACACAGGCTTCGTAGCACCTTCTGCTACCCCTGCTTTTAATCTTTCGGATGCGTCTTGGGCGACACCTGTAACACCTTCAACGGGTGCTTCGACACCAACGATCCAAGCCCTTGGCGTGCCTCCACTCGCTGGTGGAAATAGCCAAGAAGCCAACGCTCAAGCAGGTGGCTTGACTGCGGAAGAAAAACAATTCATGACCGCTTTTGAAGGAAATGCAGGTGTTGTGAATTCGGCGAATGCTCAAGCACAAGGTGCTTTAGGCTCTGCTCCAACAGGGTTTGATACCGCAAGCTTAGCGTCTCAAACAACCGTGGCGGATGCGTCTCAATCTCAAGGCTTACAAGAACTCTATACTCGTTTACAAGCCAAAGAACAACAAGCCCAAGCTCAAAAGCAAAACAACGGACTCCAGGTTCCTCAACTCGGGCAAAATGCTCAAAACGCAGTGGCTCCACAAGGGCAAGTTGATCCGAATGCGGTGGCTCAAGCCCCACAAGATCAGAATGCTCAAAATCCTTTGGCTCCGCAAGGGCAAGTTGATCCGAATGCGGTGGCTCAAGCCCCACAAGATCCAGCACAAAGATCGTTGATCATTCCTAGCTTTGCCCCAAAAGCTACAGCTCTTCAACCCGCCCTCGTCTAATTCTCTCTTTATTTATTTA
The DNA here is from genome assembly GCA_044371965.1 of Vampirovibrionales bacterium. Classification (GTDB taxonomy): domain Bacteria; phylum Cyanobacteriota; class Vampirovibrionia; order Vampirovibrionales; family JAJTHC01; genus JAJTHC01. The sequence goes on along the minus strand of JBILSS010000188.1, from coordinate 845 downwards.
TTTTCTTTCTCTCTCTCTCTCTCTAACACTCCAAGCCTGTGGTTTCACCCGAAGCCACAGGTCTTGTGTTTCAGGGCATCTGCCTGTATACTGAAAAAAAGCGTTTTTGTTAGATGAAAAGGTTTTTTATGTCATCTCTAGCCATTAAATCACTCAAAGCATCGCCAGAGCTACTGCCTGTGGTGGATGCCCTATTTATCTCCTTCAAAGATTTTTTAGACACCGAATTTTCGATTGTCCCCAATTTTTACACAGGGTCTTTCGTCGAAGAAATCGACAAATATGCTCAAAAGCCCCACGCCGATGTGCTGGTGCTTTTTGAAGACGACACACCTGTGGGATGCGTCGCCTATCACCCGATTCAAGCAGGCAAGGCGGAAATCAAACGGCTTTATGTGTTGCCATCTACGCAAGGCAAGGGATACGGTCGCTACTTAATGGATGCCGTGATTCAACAGATTCGCACCGAAGACGTCTATGATGCCGTTTGGCTCGATACGGATGCTCGGCTTGCTCTTGGTGCGTTTTACGAAAAACTAGGCTTTCAATCGATTCAACCCTATCACCAAGAAAGCAATGAGATGAACGACATGCTTTATTTTGAGCTAAAATTGTAACGCACGCATTGTTTTTAATTCAAAATGCGTTTATGCTTATAAAGACAAATGCTTTTAAAGGATGAAACACGTGCTGCCCACATCGCTTCAAAACGAAAAAACGCCTCCCCACCACAGGGATGCCCTTGGGATGTCGCAACAACTCTTCCCCACCGAGGCTCTCAACGGCATGATGCCTCCCCAAGTCGCCCCCAACGGACGCATCATCCTACCCAGCGTGCCTGAAGG
>JBILSS010000187.1:0-2975 GCA_044371965.1 Vampirovibrionales bacterium | reverse complement strand
GCAAGCCGAGCGAAACGAAGTTATCAAAGGACCGCCTGTTCAAGTCGCCTTTGAAACGGATGGATCCCCTAGCAAAGCCCTCGACGGCTTTTTACGCAAAAACAACGCCACTTTCGACGCCTGCGTACAAGAAGACATCGGCGGCACTCGCTATGTCGTCTTGCATCAACGCCATGCAGGGCAGGCGGTGAAAGATCTCATCGGCTCGCTTGTGTTGGATGCGGTACTATCGATTGAAGGTCCTCGCTTTATGCGGTGGGCGAACAATTCACGCCTTTTCCCACGCCCGATTCGCTGGTTGCTCGCCTTTTGGAATGATGAGCTTCTGCCTCTTTCCCTTGACTTAGGGGATGACACCCTCGTTTCTGGCAATAGCACGCGTGGGCATCGCCTCTTGGGGCAAGCCGAAATTGCGGTGAACTCTCCTGCGGATTACGACGAAAAGCTGGCGTCCTTAGGTAAGGTGATTTTATCCACCGAAGCACGCATGACAACAGTCAAAGAACAGCTCGCCGAAGTCGCCAAAGGCATCGGTGGTGTGGCGATTGTGGATGATGAACTCCTTGAAGAAGTCGCCAACATCTTGGAATACCCCAGCGTGATTGTCGGGCAGTTTGACGCAAGCTATTTAAAAATCCCCAAACCTGTTCTCATCACGGTAATGAAGGCTCACCAACGCTACTTCCCTGTGGAAAGTGAATCGGGCGAACTTTTGCCTTACTTCTTGGTCGCCACCAACGGAGACGTCCGCTTTGCCGAAAACATCATTGCAGGCAATGAACGTGTTTTGGTCGCTCGCTTTGAAGATGCCAAGTTCTTCTATGAAGAGGACATCAAAACGCCTTTAGAAGACAGGCTCACCGCTTTAGACGGCGTGACCTTCCAAAAAGGTCTAGGCTCACTCAAGGCCAAAACCCAGCGGATCCAACGCTTAAGCTATGCGTTTGCCGAAGCGTTAGCCGTCGATGCAGAGACTCGTCAAGCGGTGGAACGGGCATCCTTACTCTGTAAAACCGATCTCGTCACATCGATGGTCTTTGAACTAACGGAACTTCAAGGCGAAGTGGGCATGTATTACGCCTTGCAACAGGGCGAATCCCCTACTGTAGCGACCGCCATTTTTGAGCATTACTTGCCTCGTTTTCAAGGCGATGCCTTGCCTGAATCTGCAACAGGACTCATCATCAGCCTTGCCGACAAGCTCGATACCTTGGTGGCTTTATTCAGCCAAAGCAAAACGAAAATGCCCAGTGGCTCCAAAGATCCCTTAGGCTTGCGTCGCTTGGTGAACGGCGTATTGTTGAGTATTTTGGCGTTCAACCTTCACAATAATTTACAAGTCTGGTGTCAGCATAGCTATGAAAACTTGGGCGATTTGGCTCAAGAATCGTGGGATGCCACTTGGCAACGCATCGAAGGCTTTATGCAACAGCGTTTGGCGTCTTACCTGCAAGAACAAGGCTATAGTGTGGATCTCATCCAGTCGGTGCAAGCCAGCTTCAGTCCGTGGGACGACCTGCCCCTGTTTGTCGCTAAACTTGACAACCTAAAAGTCAAGCGAGACGACGCCCCCGACTTATTCGATGCCTTGTACACGCCAGCCAACCGCATCGACAAAATGATCGCCAAGCATTACAATCCCAATGCGACCTTGGCGAAGGTGGAAGAATCTTTGCTTGAATCGGATGCCGAGCGTGCCTTGTATCACGCCGCCACAAAAGCCTTGATTCAAAATAGCACGGTGGCGATGGCGGAACTGGCTCCTGTGGTGGAACGCTTTTTTGAAGAGGTCATGGTGATGAGTGACAATCCAGCGATTCGTCAAAACCGCATCGATTTGTTGTCCGCCTTGCACACGGCGTATCTGCAACGTTACGGTCGTTTGAGTTTGCTCGTTTTGGCTTAAGTTTGGGGAATAATCACATCAAAGCGTGTACCGACATTCACGCTACTATGCACATCGATACGCCCCCGATGCTTTTCCACAATACGGAAGCACAACGCCAGCCCCAAGCCCGTTCCTACCCCACGACTCTTGGTTGTAAAGCCAGGATCAAACAACTTGCTGAGGTTTTCTTCCGCAATGCCCTTGCCGTTGTCCACCACAGAAACTTGCAAGCAATCACCCAACGCCACATCTTCCACCAACTGCGTTTCAATCCGTAACACAGGGTTGTCTCGCCCTTCAAGGGCATGCGTGGCATTCACCATCAAATTCATAAACACTTGATTCAACAAACCAGGGAAGCACTTGAGTAAGGCATTTTCCCTGTCATAGGCTCGTTCGATGACCAAATTGTGTTGCAAGGAATGCTTCATCAGCAACAAGGTGCTTTCCAGCCCTTCGTGGATATCCACCGTTTTCAGCTCGCTTTCATCCAACCGTGCAAAATTACGCAAATTGACGACCGTGTCTTTAATGCGTTCGCCTGCCAGACGGTTCAAGCTTAAAATATCGCTCGCCATTTTAAGATATTTTGCTTCAGGCAAGGTTTCCGTATCGAACTTATCTAAAACCTTTTCCATGGTCTGCGTATTCGCCATAATCGTGCCTAAGGGCGTATTGACTTCGTGAGCAATCCCTGCGACAAATTGACCGAGCATCGCCATTTTTTCAGATTGCACCAAGTGCATTTGCGTTTGTTGCAATTCATCAAGCGTGTGAGTGAGAGCATCTTTTTGGGCGTTGATTTTGCTAAACAATTGCGCTTGCGTCATCGCCAAACCCAACTGCTCACTTAAGGCCGACAGCATTTCCTTGTCTTCGGTCAACCACACCCTGACCTTATTACACTGATGCAAACTAATCGAACCGACCCATTCCTTATTCGTGACAATCGGCACGACCGCCAAGGACTGCAACTGGTTTTCATCATAAAAGGCTTTGCTTGCCATCCAACCTTCGTGAAACGGTTTGCCGTCTTGAAAGAAGAAAAAGGGCTTCAATTGATTATGCAAAACTTCTTCAGGAATGG
>JBILSS010000186.1:0-2981 GCA_044371965.1 Vampirovibrionales bacterium | reverse complement strand
AGCAGTAAACGCTCTTGATACAAGGCATAGACGGCGGTAATGACATCCACAAAAGCGAGTTCGCTTTGCGTGTGGGCATCGACGGCGTGCCAATCGACGGCATCAGGCGGTAAAACGCCGTCAATCTTGGGGACTCGGCTGATTTGTATCGCTGGGTGAGCCTTAAACACGGCAGGATCCAGCAACGCCTTATAGGCGTCTTTGTCGTCCTTCCAATCCCCCAAGGGACGCAGGTTTTCTTCCCATGCAGGGGTGCTAAGGGTGTTTAAATGCCTTGCCCACGACGTGTAAAGTTCGGTGAGGGTGCTGGCTTCTGTCGTCGGGAGGCTTTTCACCCTGTCGCTAAAGGCGAGGCATTGTTGACGTGCTAAAGCTCTAAAATCTTGCGGATCCAGCCCGTAGCTTTTCGCTTTTTGGATGACCTCCCAGACGGTGTCGAGGAAGGCATCGGGGTCTTTTTTCAAGCCCCATTCGGCGAGCTTGGCAGGTGCCAACACGTCTTTGGCGATGCCTTGTCTTATTCCCTCTCCCTCTGGGAGAGGGCTAGGGTGAGGGTTGGGGGTCGGAAACAAACCATAACGCTCTAGCGTGCTTTGCAGATTGCTGGCTTTGCCTTTGAGGATGCGTTGGTTGATCGCTGTTTTGAGGCTGGCTTGATCCACGTCATCCAGCACGGAAACGCCATCTTTGAGGCCTGCGTCTTGGGCGTGACGCATGAGAAAGCCTTGCCCAAAACTGTTAAAGGTGGTGATGTTTTCATCAGGCAACGCCCCTGTATAGCCCGCTTGTTTCAGGTGGTGATGAATGCGTTCTTTCATTTCGCCAGCGGCTTTTTTGGTGAAGGTCATCACCAAGATGCGGCTTTCGGCTTGGGGCGTTTGGGTGTGCAGCAGCTCGTGCAGGAGCGTGAGGTAGCGCGCGGTGATGAGCATGGTTTTGCCCGTGCCTGCCCCTGCGAGGACTTGCAAGGGTTGGTGTAGGGGGGTGAAGCAGGCGTCGGCTTGTTCGGGATTGAGTTGGATGTTTTGCTGAACGTAGTCAAGCAAGCCCTGCCCCATGCCCACACTGTAGACGCTGGGCGTGCCTTCCAAAAGCTGATCGATCCATGTGGTGGGGGTCATGCGTAATTATCGCTTAAGTCAATGGCTTTAAAATACAAGGGGAAAATATCTTGGAATAACCAATCTTTAAAGTTACCTCCATTTAAACCTGCCCTAAAACTAATCAACTCTACAGGTTGATTAGAAGCTTCTGATTTCAGTAAAAAAAGAGGGAAGAAAAGGCTATAAAATAGAATAGCTAATCCTGTATAATTATCGTTGTTGACTCCTTTCCTTATCTCGTCATGATTAGCAGTAGCTAGGCTAACTTTTAGATCAGTATTCAGTGGGAAGTATTTATGTAATAAACTGTTAAAGCCTTCCTTTATATCTTCATGCTTTACACATAACTTTTGACAATCTCGCCTAAATTGATTGAACTGTGTACTATCTTTTTTATTAAATATTAAAAGTAAAAAGAAAAGCTGAGGGAAGAGAAGTCTATTTTCGACTCCTTTTTCTAGTTTCTTTAAAGCAATTGAAAAATTGAGGCAATGTTTATCTAAGTCTCTTAAAGCAAGTCCTTCACTTTTATAAATATCAATTAAAAAGGCTGTGGTGTAGTTCTTTATCTTCTCATTGTCTATGTCGAAACGTTTAAGAATTAAATTAGGATCGTTTTGATGAATTTCAGGAATTAAAGTCAATGTGATTTTCTTACTGTACATACCGTATCCCAAATAAGTAGAAGCAATGCTTGGGTTTTGTAAACATTCCAAAATAGCAGGGTATTTTTTCAATAAAGCATCCACATAATCCGTCAAATCCGCTTCGGGCAAGTTCCATTCTATGTCCACAAACTTACGTAAGTAGCAGTCGGTTTCGGTCTCTTGCCCAAACATTTGCTTTACGGTGTTTTGCAACTGCTTTTTGTCTACCGCTAAAATAAACTTTAAGCAGTCATACTCTATATCGTTTTCTTCAAATTTTATGTCAAAAAAGTGCTTAATCACTTCTAGCGTGCGTATCGCATATTCGGGTCGGGTGCGGTCTAGCTCGTCAATGGCAATAATGAGCTTTTTTTTTGGCAACCCTGAAATGATTTTTCCGAGTTCTTTTTTAAAATCTTTCTTTGCTTTTTTAAGTTCTTCATAATCTTTTAACTCGGGTTTTTGAGGGGTTATTAATTTTATTAAATCTACTTTGGCTTCTAAGTTCGCTTCAGCTACAAAAGGAATTTTAATACCTGCTTTTCCTGTGGCTTCTAATTGAATGGCTGAATGAAGTCGATTGTACAACGCCCTAAGTGTTTCAAAACTCAATTCCCCAGCTTTGACGAATAAGGTTTTATGCTCTTCCAGTTTTTCCAACAATTCCGCCATAATCGACAAAAATGGGTCGTCCAAGTAATCATTTTCCCACACGTTGTGGGTAATGAACACAATGTCTTGGTCTTTCGCTTGGCGTTCCATGTATTTCAAAAAATACGTCTTGCCCGAACCCCAGCCACCGTTTAAGCTCATTACCTTCACTTGCTCTTGCTCAAGCAGGGTGTTCAACACCTCACCTGCCAAGTCGTGTCGGTTTAAATGGTCTTTAAATTCATCTTCTTGTTCTATTTTTTTCGCAAGTTTATTTGTCATAGCGTGATGCGTCCTCCTATTGGCGTTAGACCCTATTATACAACAATTCGCCTTTTCAAGCTATTACCGTAAAGTACGTTTCTTTCAAGCAGACGTTCAAGCACTAAATGCGAGGCTTCCGAGACATTTTGCGAACGTCGTGCAAAGGGAGTGATGCGACGAGGTGGGGTTTCAGGGGGGATTTTCAAGGGGGGACGAAGGGGAGGAGAAACGCAATACGTCCTCCCCCGTCCCCCCTTGAACCGCTTTTAGAGGTTTGGAGAACCTTTGGCGGCACAAAGGTCTCCAAGCACCAGCT
>JBILSS010000185.1:0-2982 GCA_044371965.1 Vampirovibrionales bacterium | reverse complement strand
ATGAATGGGTCAAGACGTTTGAGTAAAGACTACGAAATTAGTGTGTCTTCAGCAGAAACACAGGTCAAAATATCTCATTGCTGTACCCTCTTCAAAAGAATATGTCTTTCATGAAGATAGGTTCTAATTTGTTTTGTTACGATCGTTTGTCTTTTCACATGGGTGCGGTGTATAATAGAAGATGTCTTTCTCTGCATCACCGTAAGGATCCCCCCACTTGCACATCCAACATATTGAAATCGACAACTTTAAATCCTTTCACGGCAAAACCGTCATACCCTTTAGGCGTGGATTCACCACTGTTTCTGGCCCAAACGGATCGGGCAAGTCCAACATTGTGGATGGCATCTTGTTCTGTCTCGGCTTGTCGTCGTCTCGCACCATGCGAGCCGAAAAACTGACGGATCTCATCAACAATACGTCTCGCCGTCGTGAAGCGACGGTGACCATTACCTTTAACAAAGGGGGGCATGAACTCCCTGACACCGTGCTGGAAGGCAGTTTTAGTGACGATGAAACCCAAAAAGAAAAGACCCTTGCCCTGCTCGCTTCCCTTGAATCCAGCGATTTATTGACCGTGGCTCGGCGGATTAAGGCTTCGGCGGCGAATTATACGTCCACCTATTACCTTAACGGCAAACCGTCGACCCTTGGCGAAATCCACGAGGTGCTAGCCCTCTATAATGTATCCCCAGGATGCTACAACGTCATGATGCAAGGCGATGTGGCGGCGATTGTGAATATGTCGGCGGTGGAGCGTCGTAAAATTGTGGATGAACTGGCAGGTGTGGCGGATTATGACCGTAAAATCGAGCAGGCGTTGAAAGAAATCGCCACAACAGCAGACAACATCGAACGCAACGAGATTTTGCTCGGTGAAATCAAAGGGCGTTTAGCCGAACTCGAAGGCGAGAAAGACAAAGCTTTGGCGTATCAAGCCTTGCGTCAGCAGGTGCAAGCCTTTGAAACGCAATTGGAAGTGGCGAAGCTCAAAAGCCTGATGAACCAGCTCGAAGCCCATCGTGGGGCGTTGGAAAAAGCGAAAACCGCTCGTGGGGAGTCGCAAGAACGCCTAAAAGCCTTAAACACACAAATTAAGGATGCCACCACTGAACTCAAGCGTTTGGCGGAAGAAATTCGCCAGCAGGGGGAAGCTCAATACGAAGCTTTGCATGCTCAAATGGAAGAGATCTACAGCCAGCAAGCCCGTAAAGAAGAAATGTGTCGGGGTTTGGGGCAACGCATTGAAGATGCCGATGCCTTAATTAAGAAGCTCGAACGTGAAAAAGAGCAGATTCAATCGTGGTTGACCGATACCGCCACGGAAATTGATGTCTATAAGGTTCAAGAAAAAGAATTGACCGCTTTATTTACGACGCAGAAAAAACGGCTCGATACCGCCAACGCTCAAATCGAGCGGTTGTCTAGCCAAGATTCGGAGCTGATTGAGGCTCGACAAGCCTTGCGTCGGCAAGCGGAAACCTTGGAAGATGAGATTGCTAGTATTCATCGTGAGCAGTTGGGCGTGGATTCTGAAATAGCACGGCTCCGTGATGACTTGGCTCGGCAAGAGCAAGGCCTATTGTCGTTCACCACTCGTAAGCAGTCGGTGAAAAAGCGTCAAACCCATATCGCCGAAGAGTTTAAGGGCTTGGCGGAAGAAAAAGATCGGCTTGAAAGCTGGGTGAATCAAGCCATGGGCGACAGAGCCTCCCTTGTGGCGAATCTGAACAAGGTGAATCAAGCCTTATTTCAGCGTCGTGAACGGTTGGCAACCCTTGAAGCCCAACGCAACGCCTATGAAGAAGTCAGCCATAGCCGTAGTGTCAAAAGCATTTTAGAAGCCGACTTAAACGGTGTGCATGGCACGCTTGCCATGCTTGCTTCGGTGGAATCCACCTATGAAACGGCGTTGGAAATTGCCCTCGGTGGACGCATGCAAAACATCATTGTGGATGATGAAAACGTCGCCAAGCAAGGGATTCAAGTCCTCCAGCAGACCCGTTCAGGGCGAGCGACCTTTTTACCGCTCACTCGTATTAAACCCAGCATGGCGAATACGAACCATTCTCCGCAGGGGGCGGGCATCTTGGATTTTGCGATTAACTTGATCGATTATGACGCTCGTTACGACACCATTTTTCGCTTCGCCTTGGGCGATACGCTCGTCGTGCGAGACATTGACGCCGCCAAACCCTTGATGAATCGCTTCCGTATGGTGACCTTAGACGGTGCCTTGCTTGAAAAAACTGGTGCGATGACAGGCGGTAGTCAATTTCAAGGGCGTGGCAATAAAAGCGGATTCGGTGGTGGTCAAAAAGATTCACAAAGTGATGTGGAAATTTCCAACTTGCGTCACGATGTTCAGCGTTTGGGTGAAGAAAAGCAAAAAGGCGAAACGCATCTGCAAAAGCTTGAAAATGCCTTGCACGAAAAGCAAAGCACGCTTTCGGTGGTCATTCCCAAGCATAGTCGCTTTGAAGCCGAACTCGATTCCCTTAAAAATCAGCTGGATGCCATGCTCGAAGAGCAGAAAGCCTTGCTGGCAAACGTTGGTTCATCAGACGCCAACGCTCCTTTAAAGGAACGTCTGCTGGAAGCGGAATTGAGCGTGGTGAGCTTAGAAGAACAGCGAAATATCCTAAAACTCAAGCAAAGCGAACTCAACGCCCAACTCACCGCTTTGGATGCTCAACTCAGCAATGAAGAATTAAACGCCTTAAAAGAAGAGATCAGCGACGCCCAATTCCAAAAAGAAGCCTATGACGCCCAACTCAGAGATGTGCAAGGGCAGTTGATGACCAAAAATCGAGAGGTGGAAATCCGCCGTACGAGCATTGACGAAAAAAATGAGGCTCAAGCTCAACATGCCCAGCAACAAAAGGCATGGCGTGCCGAAATCCAAACCCATGAAGCCGATATTTTGACCCTAAAGGCTCAATACAAAGCCGTTGAAGCCGAAGTCGATGCTCTTGGGGCTGG
>JBILSS010000184.1:0-3001 GCA_044371965.1 Vampirovibrionales bacterium | reverse complement strand
TTCTGTAGCGAAGCGTTTTTGCCATTCGATTAGACTTATTTCGGTTTGTCGCATAAAGTAAAACTCCTTATTTTCTACTTATACAACATTATACCATTGCTTTCCGCATTTTAGTAAGGAAGCATATTTCCAAATTAGACAAATCCAAAAGACCTAATGCGGTGAATGCGTCTATTTCCAAAAATGAACTTACAGTATTTACACAACTTAAAGATAAACCAAAGCTATTCTTCGATATAGGCACGCAAACGGAGCAAACTAATTTGTTTGACCTCAAGAAAAAGGAGTCGCATGGATATGTGTGGAAATTGCCTGAACTAGAAAGCTATATTGATAAAACTGTGGCTAATAGTACTAACATTGCCAAAGCCACAGAAAAAGCAGAAGACGCCGTTGAAGCATTAAAGCAAAAAAACGTAGCCGTCATCGTGGCTTCAGGCAATTATAATGATGATATTGAAGCCTTGAAGAAAGAACATCCTGATGTTCAGTTTGAATCCGATGAAGGACAAAGTATCTTCGCAGTCAAGAATACCATCACCGTAGGAGCCAGTAATGCAGATGGCACACTCACCGACTATTCTTCTCGGGGTGGGGAAGTAGATTTTACAACGCAAGTTCCGCCAAGTATTGAAGGTCGTTCAATTATCAAACAAGACGAATATGGAACATACGAGGGTGGTAAAACGAGAGGCACGTCTTTCACCGCCCCTGCCGTTGCTGGTATGTATAGCATACTGATTGCTCAAGGTTATTCGGTAGACGAAGCCACCGCCTACTTAAAGCGTTTGGGTAAAGCTAAAAAAGATGATACGCCTGAAGCTAACCCTTATACCGATTTAAACCTTGAGGATGTCCAAAAAAAGCTGGCTCAATTTAATAAGCCTGCTTCAAAAGAAAAAAAGTAATCATCGCAGAAGGCAAAAGCTCAAACCGCTTAGGCGTTCCAGCTTTTGCCTTCAGGAACTAATTTGAGAATCACCGCTTCGCTAAAGCCTTCCCACCAACGAGGTACGGCAAACGAAAGCCCCTTTTCCTTTTTAACGCCAAGCCATTTTAAAAACGCATAGAGTCGTGGATGATGATGCTTGTCAAGCAAAATGGTCCCTGTTCCCATGCCTTTGCCAACAAGAAGCTTTCCTTTCTTTTTTGGATGTATATAAAGCCCCCCGATATAACGTTGTTTCATAATCAACTGGGCAAGCCAATGAAACATACCCACCACTTGCCCACCATGTGTATGCCCTGATAAAATCAAAGGAAAGTGGTTAAGTAAATCGGGGCTTTTTTCAACTTCTTTAGGGTTGTGAATAATGCCTAGGTGCGTTTTGTCAGACATCTTTTTCACAGCATCCAAAATATCCCCTAGTTTAGGATCTCCTAGTAAATGATCATCCACACCATGAAGAACAAGTTTTCCTTTCTTACCTAAGTTTAGAATACGACTATCATTCACCAACATATGCACGCCAGCATCTGTTAGAGCCTGTTTTATTTTCTTCCCTTTTTCACCATCTAAATAATCGTGATTCCCCATGATGCCTATCATTGGAATGTTTACACCGATAGACTCTACCCATTTCTGAAAATCTCGAATAAAACCGTCGCCTTGGCAAATGTAGTCTCCACCTAAGAGTAGGGCATCTATTTTTTGTTCTTGAATCAATCGTTTAATATGAGGCAAGGCTTCTAAAAGCCAGTTTTTGTTAATTTCATCCATATGAATATCACTTAAAAACAGCAGACGAACAGCCGCTTTAAGTGATTGACCTTGCGGGACAGGCACCGTATATTCTGGAAACTGTAAACGTTCTTTACGTACCCCTGGTTTAGGAAACAGAGAAAAACCATTGGGGTATACCTTAATAGGTTGCTTTTCTAAAACTTGTGGTAAATATGCAGGTCGAGACGAGATGCCTCTCACCCGACTAAGTAGATTCATTGCTAGTTAAATATCCCAAGAAAATCATTTACAAGGGTTATTCTAAATCAAGCATCCCAAAAAGCCATCCTTTTTTTAAAGTCTCTATCTAAACTCATTGACGGCTTTATCGAGCGTTTCTTTTTGCGTGCTAATCGTGCGTTGCAAGCCTTCATACAACCGCATCCCCGTAATACTTTGAATCATTTCATGCACAATGTTCGTGTTAGAACGTTCAACATAACCCTGCTTAAAGCTATTGCTAGTTCCTTTTCCTACTTGAGCATCAAGTGGATTGTCTCCCTTGAAAATCGAGTCCCCTAGCTGATGCAAGCCTTTCGGATTGCTAAAGCGAACCATGTGCAATTTGCCAAAGGATTGCCCTGCTTCCGTACTAATCGTGCCGTCTTCACCAATCACGATTTTCCCCGCATTTTCAGGCACCGTAATGGGATTCCCCCCCGCATCCAAAACCTTGTAATGCCCTTCAGACGTTAATTGATTCTCTTGATTCAATTTCAAGCTACCATTTCGGGTATAAGCGGTTTCCCCATTGGGTAGCTGTACGACCAGAAAGCCGTCGCCGTCAACAGCGACATCCAAGGCGTTGCCTGTGGGTTGCAAATGCCCTTGCGAAAAGTGCAAAGGCGTACCGATAATTTCCACACCCGTGGTGAGCTTGCCGATTTCTTGCGAACCCCCGTTGTCAATTCGAGACATCTGGATTTCAGGGTAGGCTTGGTACTGCACATAACGAGCCTTAAAGCCTGTGGTGTTGACGTTTGCCACGTTGTTTGCCATGGTATCCACGGCGAGTTGGGTGTTGAGCATACCAGCCGCAGCGGTGTAGATGCCTCTTAGCATTGTAGATGCTCCTTATTACTTGAGTTGTTCTTCATATTTCAATACTTTTTTGACGTAGTTTTGCGTTTCCTTGTAGGGGGGGATGCCTCCGTATTTGGCGACAGCGCCTGAGCCTGCATTGTAGGCGGCTAATGCCAGTTCCTTATTGCCCCGATACTTCTTCATCAACTGCCCCAAATACTTGCTTCCCCCTTCGATGTTTTCAGCAGGGTTCAA
>JBILSS010000074.1:0-10236 GCA_044371965.1 Vampirovibrionales bacterium | reverse complement strand
ATGTTCATAACAGGTCGAACAACGACTGCCTCGACGGGTTCTGACGCAATGACACTGATACGAATGTTTACAATGAATTTGATCCCTTGCTTTAGAAACCACACGCCCCGTCACGTATTCATTGTCTTGCAAGCTACTGGACATAATTAAAAAGCACATGCCCAAAATCACGAGGCTTTGCACCACAAATTGCGTAATACATTCTCTCCAACAAATCTGCTTAGAAACCAACCAAAATCCCAGTAGAACAAGGCTAGTGAGTACAAAATAAACCCCAAACATAAACATTTAAAATTATTGTCCCCTTGTCAACGCTTCAATTTGAGCAATTCGCGCGGCATCAGGCGGATGCGTGCGAAGGAACTCAGGCGTTTTGGCATTCTTCGTGCTTTTTTCGATCAGTTTAAAGACCTTCACCCCTGCATGAGCATCATAGTTCGACGCCTTCAACAGCATCACCGCATAGCGATCCGCCTCAAGCTCTTTGGCTTGGCTATGTTGCATGAAAGAGACATTCAACAAGCTGGTAATCGTGCCTGTTAATTGAGGAAAGACCACCGCAGCAGGCATCAACAAAGTGGCGTAAATCACGCTTTTTCCCATGGCTTGAATGGCATGGCGATGATACACATGCCCCATTTCGTGAGCCAACACAAAACGACGGGCATCGATGTCGTCGAGCTGACGCATTAAGCCTTCGTACAACACGATTTTCCCACCCGGTAAGGCATAGGCGTTAATCGTGTCCCCCAAGCCCTTATAAACTTGCATTTCGACCCAAGGGGGTGTGGGTAAATGCGATCTAAGATCTTTCAATAGGGCGTCATAGTCAGCATCCGTGGCGATGTGCTTTTTCTTCGTTTCCTGCTGAATGTACTCGTCACCAATCGGCTTCAACCAATGCTCTGATTGTGGGGGAAGGTAAGGCACCAATTGAGCGATGCCTTCGGTTAGGACCCAAAACAAAATCCCTACACCAAATACAATGCTCAACACATATTTAGTAAACATCCACAAGGCAGATTCAGGCGTGGCGTTAATCGATTCAGGTATCGCCGTGTAGCCCGTTTTGTTCCGAGGCATCTCTGGCGTCAACGGAATGCGTTCGCTCATAAAATAATGTCTCCTTCAGGCAAGCGAACGACGTCTTCCAATTCTTTTGATTCTTCTGAATTTTGGGGAAAGGGCGACTTCTTCAGGCGTATCGCCGTGCCATAGGCATAGACCGCCAAAGGACGAATCGGCATATTCGGAATCGACGGTTGCATAATATCCATCTCTAGGCGTGTGTTGACGATAATATCCGCCATGGGTGCTGATTCCTTCATGCGTAAAATCGCTTCACGTCTCGCACGATCCACAATACTTTCATACGACTTCACTTTACCACCCAATACATCAAAAATGCTACTTAGAAAAAAACGAAAATAGTCAGGCGTAATCACCACAGAACCCACCACCATACGTGCCGATGCAATTTGATCGTAATGTGATTCAGGTACAAAGTTTTTCAGCTTCATGGTGACGGCTGGCAATTTAAAGAAAAAGGCTTCTCGTTCTTGAATAGAACGCAGGTGATTGCGTTGAAAGATCGTCCCCACAATATAGCCCACAATCAGCAGAGCCGTTCCCAATAACGCTTCGTGATTTTGCAAGTAAGCGGTGACTAAACCATTCATACCGTAGTCTTCTCTCTATCTAGCTATCTAGCTTTATTTTGATTATTCCACAAAAACGGCTGTACCGTACACATAGATTTCCGCCGCGCCTTGTGCCACATCCGACGTTGAAAAACGAATATTGGTTACCGCATTGGCTCCCATAAACTCGGCTTGGGCAATCATGCGTTGAATCGCTTCGTTTCTTGTGGTGTTAAGCAAACGTGTATACATCGGTAATTCGCCCCCGATAATGCTCTTAAATCCTGCCGCCCAATCGGCAAAAATATTGCGAGACCGCACAATCGATCCCGACACCAAGCCATAGTGATGCTTGATTTTTTTACCTGGGATTTCTTCTAGGTTGGTAATATCGATATGGTGTTTGTGAATGGTGTCTTGGTCAATAGTCATCATGGGGGAGCGTCCTTTTCGATAGGGATTTCTATCATAAGTGTAAAGTATTTTTAATAAAATTAGGGGATGCGTAAAAAAGCTCCTTTTTTAAGTGGATTTGTGATAGGCTGTAAACTAAATCCTGTTCCCTCTCCTTGAGGAGAGGGCTAGGGAGAGGAGGGGATGTCTAAACTCCAGTGTTTACATCTACTCCCCACCCCAACCCTCCCCTTAAAGGGGAGGGGGTAAAGCTGTCAGAAAGTTTTTTATGCCTCAAGCCCGTTCAAAGTCCCCCTTTATGCTTAGCCTTGTCACCCTATTAGCTGTGGCAATCGTCGTGTGGGTTGCTGTTCCTGCATGGCAACAGTGGAAAAGCCCCACCGTTAACGCCCCCCGCCCCGCTAGCCAAGAAGTCATGGTCGATTTAGAAACCGTAAGCCCCCTACTCAAGCCTGTTTTGACGCAATGGCAAGGCTACTTGACCGCCATTTTAGCAGGCGATGAAACCCTCACCTACGCCAAAGGCATCGAATTGGCTTTAAGCACCGTGGGCGAAAATACGTGGTTTATTCAAAGTGATGCAGGCATTTATGAAGATGCGTCTCAAAAACAACTCCTGATGAAGGGCGTAAACGGTCGTTTAGAAAGCAAAACAGGCGGACGCTCTAAAAACGTCTTGAGCCTAGAATCCGCTTTTGCCGAATATAACGCCACAACCGAAGTCTTGGTCCTAAAAGGACGCTCCAAAGTTACGGTGTATCCTTAAGGAAGGGAATCTTATGTCGCATCAAGGATTTTGCAAGCGAATCATCCCCTGTTTGGATGTCGATTCCAACGGACGCACCGTCAAAGGCGTGAAGTTTCAAGGCTTGCGAGATATTGGGGACCCTGTGGAAATGGCGGTCGCCTACGAAGCCCAAGGGGCGGATGAGCTGGTTTTCCTCGATATTTCTGCCAGTCACGAAGGGCGTAAAACCTTGGTAGACTTGGTGAAACGTATCTCTCACGACTTACGTATTCCCTTTACCGTGGGCGGAGGCATCTCCTCGCTGGAACAAGTTTTAGCCCTGCTCGAAGCAGGAGCCGACAAGGTTTCGATCAACAGTTCTGCGGTGCGGAATCCCCAGTTGATTGCGGATATTGCCAGCCATTGTGGGCGTCAATGCTGTGTCTTGGCGATTGACGCCAAGCGAGCGGATCACCTTGTAGACGGTCGTGCCAGTTGGGATGTCCTCGTGAAAGGTGGGCGTGAAAAAACAGGGCTAGATGCTTTGAATTGGGCAAAATACGCCGTGTCACTGGGTGCAGGCGAGATTTTGCTCACTTCGTTTGATCGTGACGGCACGGGCGATGGCTTCGACAACGCCCTTAACCGCCAGCTCGCTGATGCACTGCCTGTGCCGATTATCGCCAGTGGGGGAGCATCAGGTCCTGAAAGTTTCTTACACGCCTTTCAAGACGGTCATGCGGATGCTGCCTTAGCAGCCACCATTTTCCACGACGGGCATTGGCATATTCAAGATTTAAAACAGGCTTTATTGGATCAAGGTATTCCATTAAGGATGTAAAGCAAAGGTTAGTTTCCGTGTGTCACAAAGTCCAAATTTGACACACGAAACCCTCTTTTTCGACACATATAGCTGAATTCAGCTATATTATGAAAATAATGAAGAATGCTAATACCAATTAAACGATTAAATAGCGTCTGGCGTCTTCGTTGTCGCTCGGGTTCTCGATGTGCTTATGTACGTTTATGTACACCTCGCCCATCTGCGAGTCTAGGCTCCTAGAATCCACCTATACGCTATTCAATCGTTTAAATGGTATAAATAGGTTTTGTCTATTTCCTAGATTTGGTCTATAATAAAAGTATTAATCGAAAAGTGAGATTCCCCTTGTGTCCATGATTTTAAGCCCTTCTTCCCCTTCTAGCTCCCTCGATCAAGACGCCCTTGCATTGACGAAGTCTGAAGCGTTTGCAATGACGAAACCTTATTTTCAACACACGGCAGGCACGGCAAGTACAAGTCCCACAGAACGCCTAGATGCTTTAGTGGCAAGCGATTACGGCTTAATTGGCAAGCAACATGAATGGAATATTTTAAGCAAGGCCCTCTATGCAGGGCAGAGCAGAACCTTCTTGCTTTTAGGGGATGAAGGCTTGGGCAAAACAAGCTTTCTCAACGTCTATTTCAAAGCCTTGACTCAAAATCGTGATTCTGACCAAGGGTATGCCCCCCACCAAGCCATTAAAGTACAGCTCAGTCACTTGCCGAAGACCCTTTGGGCAAGCTGGCTACTCGATGATATTCTCCAAGAAGCCCTTGCTTCTTGGGTGAGTACCACCCTTTTGACCGTCCAAAATAACGCCAATAAGCGTTTGCAAGATGTCGGCATACGCATTAACGATGAGCAATTTAAGCTTTTATTGACCCAGTATTCCAAAGAATCCAGTCGTGACGCCCGTTATGACTTGTGGCTCAATACGCTGAAAAATGCTTTGGCTAAAAAGCAAAACCTTATTCAAAAATGGACGACTCCTTCGCAACAGGTTTTAGAAGACACGGCACGGATCTTGAACAATCCGTGGGCGGTTGTGGCATTTCAAACGCAGACGGCTTTTCGTGATGAACCCAATATCGAGATGGCTCAACGCTTGGTAGAGCTGGCTCAAGGGGTAAAAGCTCATGTTTCCACCGTGCAGAACCCCGCAAGTTTTAGTCTCTTGATTGATGAGTGGGACATGAATCACCTGCAAAGTCCTGCCTTCAAAGAAGCCAATAATCAAGCCTTGCTTGCTGTGGTGAAAGCGATACAGATTCACAAGCAAATTCCCCTATACTTAACCGTGACCAGTCGTACCAATGCCTTGTCTCAACAGTTGGGATCCAACCTTTACGCCTCCTTGCGAGACAAGCTTCTGCTTTCGCCTTATGGCGAAAAAGAGCTTCAAAGCCTCATTAAAATTATGCCACTTTACCATGAAAAAACCCGATTTTTAATTCCTAAAGAAGGGATGACTTCCTTTCACACTTTAAGTGAAGGGCAAGGCTATAAGGCACTTGCCGTTTACCACGCATGGGTCAAAAAAGCGGAACAAAGGGATGAAAAACAGCTTTCAATGGCAAGTTTAGAAGCCCTTGCGATTGAAAAATATGAAGACCTCGATGCCTTGCTATACGCCCGTTTACAGCTTGATGCACTGAGCCACGGTACAAGTTTTGTTAATGCCCTAGAACTGGTGGTGGCGTATTTGGATCACACCCCCTTTACAGTCGAAAATTTTATTCGTGAACGGCTTAAAACTGCACCGAAAGGCATTGAAGCAAGTCACTTAGGCTTAGCCTTACGTAAGTTGTACCTTTACGGTATCGTCCAAAAAACGGAAAACCCAAGCCATGGGGCTTCATCTCTGTATAACGTTCCGTCTCGTCATGATTTAGAAAGTCTATACGGCTTCTTTTCTGCTAAAAGTGTGGAAGCCCTTTTCCAAAAAACGCAAGGCTTACGTTCAAGCACTCATGCCCTTGCGATACAAACGAACGACACAAACGACAGCAATGCAACACCTCAAAGCGAAGCGTCCTTCTCTCGCACGGCGTTTTTAGAGCAGGGCGAAGCCTTGGTGCAAATCCTACCGAAAACCTTTAATGAAGGGGAACTTTCCCTTGAAAAATTACAAAGCGTTTTAAGCTTTTTAAGTGGACTGCCCCATGAAAATGCCCAACGTTTGAGGGGGAAAATCGCTCGCTTTTTGATTGAAGCCATTGAACATCCCTTAGAAGCCCGCCGCTTAGAAGCCCTCTTGTGTTTGGGTTACATCCCCTTGCCCAATGCCTTAGACGCCCTTGTTCATGCCATCAATCATCCCCATAGCCTTGTGCAACAGCATGCTTTGCAAGCTTTGCGTCAATGGATTCAAACCGCACACGATGCCAAGCTTTCAATGCAGGACAAGGTCTTACCCGTGGTGGAAACCCTTTTAGAACATTTGAATCCACGAGACGGCTTCCCTAAAAAGGACGATGTGTTAATTCAAAGTTTGATCTTTGATGTGCTGAAACAGTGGCATGAAGGGGAAGCTCGCACCGTATTTAAAGGCGTGCATGCGTACCTGCAAGAACGCCTCAAAAGTAGTGACGACAACTACTTGAGCATTGGTCTGCTGGATTGTTTAGCCGTTCTATTAAAACCGTTTGTTCCCAGCAATTTAGAAACCCGTATGCCGTGGTTGCTAAGCGTAATTGAAAAATCTTTGGCGGTGCCTCATTTACAAGAATCAGGTTTTACCTTGTTGCGTTTATTGCCAGCTCAAATGCCTTACGTTCAAGCTATGCTTCATAAAAGTTTACAAGAAAAAAATCGCTCTAAACTGGCATTTGATGCTTTTTTATACACCAGTGAATCCCTTGCCTTGCCTGTATTTAAGACGACGGCTCCCTTATGGCGAGACAGCCTTCATCAGTATTTAGAACATCTTTACAATCCCAATGACAAAGATGTTTCTCTCAATCAAGCAGCGTTTCGTCAAACCCTTATTCAATCGAGCTTGCACCTTGTGAAAAGTGTTAAAACGTGGGAAGACGCTGACAAATCTCGTCTTGCGAACGTCTTAGAAGAAAGTTTGGCGTCCCCAGAATGGCAGGCTCACTTGGATTTGCTTTGGGTGTTGTTGCGTTTGCAACAGCAATTAGCAGGCGAAAACGGCCGAAAGGAAAGCATGGCTCGTTATTTGGGGCAGTTAAACGCAACACCCACATCTCATTTGTTGAAACAACTTCTTACAACGCACAATTTATAATTGATTGATCTTTATGTGTATAGTATGATGCTAACGTCTTCTTTCTGAAATACAGCACAGTTTAACAATAAGGTTTTTTGAATGAATCCCCAAATGCTTTACCAGTTACTAACGGCTCAACTCGCTTCACAACCCAATTTGGCGGAAATCCAAACCCCTGCCCCTTGTCCTGAATCATGGCCTTTGCTCTTAAGTGAACTTGTGTTTGAACGCAAGCGTATCACAGGCTTTTATGTCAGTGATGCCCAAGGGAATCGCGTCTTTTGTCGCTGTTCCATGGTTGATGTATATGAGAAAATCATTGCCTTAGGCGAAGGGGCTATTATTCACTTAAGAGGTGCTTCACCCGTCTACATTAAAGCCATCAATGCCTATGGCTTGGATGTTGAGCAGGTGCTAAAGCTCAAAGAATATGATGATGAAGTCAACAGTTTACAAAAAAAAGTTGCCAAGCGTGAACTTCGTTTGCGTCAGCAAATGGAAAAAGAAGGCATTTTTAAAGACGAAAGTCCCTCGATTTAAACGTTCTTTTCTCGTTCTTTCTAAAAAAGGTAAATCCCCCAAAGGTCATGGTTTATGAGTGGTTTTGCGTCCTTGTTCAAACGTTGGCGAAGTACCTTTGACGACTCTTTTGAAGAGGCGGAGCTAGGCTTTAATCTGAATCCTTTGGTGCAGATCTATTATTTTGGAAGCTTTAATCCTGTTCATGTGGGGCATTTAAAAGTGGCACAAGAAGCCTTAGCAACCTTTGCGAGTCAGGGGTTTGAAGAAGTGGTCTTTGTGCCTTCGCCGAAGCCTCCGAATAAAATGCAGGCTTTGCTCAAGAAGGAATACCCGATGATGCCGTTGCATATGCGTTTAAGGCTTTTGCAACACGCCATTGATGACATCGGGGCGGGTAACACGTTGAAAGTTTTGGCATTGGAAAAAGAACAGGAAAATACTCGAAAAGCGACTTATACGGCGGAAACCTTACAGCATTATTTCGCTGATTTTTTAAGGGATGCCCCTGAACAAAAGCTTTTTCTTTTAATGGGGGAAGAAACGCTTGAAACCCTACCCGCCTGGAAGGATGCCCCATGGCTTATGAAGCATGTGCATTGCGTGGTGATGCCTCGACCGTCGCATCAGTCTTTGTATAAAAGCATTAAAACGCAGGTGCTGCTGGAAGAGCGTTACGGCTTGAGTTTAACTCGCTTGAAGCCAGATCAACCCTTCCCGATGAACGCCACAAGCTTGCGTTCCAACACGGCTTTACACGACGCATGGTTGACTCCCACCGTGGCGAAGAGCCTTTAACTTGACGTGATTACCATTCGCAAGAATGACTTGTTTCACTGAAAAGTCGTGTGAAACAGGCAAGCTCGATGCGTTTTGGTATGGGATGTAAACATTTGTAACATCTTCCTTCTCCCCTAGCAACCAAATTTATTGTTTGGGGGTTAATGCTGGTAAGTGTAGATCGTGTGGATCTCGAAACAATGTGGAGTTAAGAACAAACAATGCCTTTAATATACCAAAAACATACAACCCTCACGCCATATATGATTTATTTTCCGTGCAAGGTCCTGTATGTGATTTAAAGAATGCCCCTGCTTGGGCGAAAGCCAAGGTACTGGAAGGTTTAGGATTGCCAAATATTGCCAATAAAGCAAAGGAACTGGCTGGGCAAGAAACACGAGATACCTTTACTAAACTTTCAGAAAAAGGTGATTTTGCCAATCTACACATGGGTATTCATGATGAAGCCCTAGCGAAACATTTAGATGAACAAATCCAACTATTGGATCAGCCTGAAGCATTGGCTAAAGTAAAAGAATCGCAATATTTTACACCAGTAGAACATATGCCTCAAGAACTCGTCCAAAAAGGTTGGGAAAACACCATCCATGCTGTTGCGAAAGGCGAACTCGCTGTACCTGATCGCATGAAGGTTCAGCCTTCTGTGCATTATGCAAGTACAAACGATTTCACAAACTTCGATATGACCAAAGGCTATGATGCTTACTACGAAAGAGCCAAAGACTATTATAAATTACCTGAAGGCACTCGTGGTATGATGGATGTCACGCCAAGTGATTATCATAAAGCTGTACAGGAACGCTTTATTCCTCCTGCGGATGCGTATGAACAATACGCCAAAGCAAATACGGGTAATTTAGCCCCTGAAGACTATCGTTATACTCATACAGAGATGAAAAACAGAGGGATTTCCAAAGGAGATTATTTACCTGCGGATGAATATGGACGAGAAGGTGCCTTGTATCGTGCGACAATGCCTGAAAAATTAGGAGACTTGCATTTAGAAGCCCCTTCTTTAAAAACCTTGGCTTTACCGCCCAGCGTGAAAGAAGTGAATAGTGTGCAGATTCGAGACGGTGGATATATTGGTGACTTGTCTTTAAAAAATGTAGCCATAAATCATTTGAATGTATTGGATACCCAACCTACTTTTATCGAAAAACTGGACTTAAGTGATTCTACTGTAGACACGCATCACTTACGAAGCTTAAGTGTAGAAGAGGCTAATTTGTCTAATGCTTCTTTACAAAATGGACGCTGGCAGAACGTTAACATGGGTACAACTAAAGATGGTGTTTCTCTCTCCAATTTGCATGATACTGATTTAGACGGAACTACTTTTGAGAATAATTCAAAGCTTGTGGGTTCTATGAATGGTGACACATCTTTGAGAGATACAAAATGGGACAACTCTACTTTTCAAGATTTTCAGCCTCACTTTGATGCTCCATATTATGATGAAGCAAAAAATAAACCTTTAACACCAAGTGCGTTTGAAGGTGTCGCTCCAGAAAACGCTCCGAAAGATTATTATTCACAGGCATTCAAGAATGATTCGCAATGGCCGCCTGAAGCTTACGAATCTTCAACGCAATTAAAAACGACCGACTAAACCTTCAAAATACAATCGGGTGGGCTGTTATTCCCTCCCGATTTGGTTTTTCTGCATTTTTCAAAGGATGTTCGCAAGAATTGCTTGTTTCACTGTAAAGTCGTGCTAAACTGAGTATAGATCTTGTAAGTCCTTATCATGGGGCATTGTGTCTTTAAAATATGTAGCTAGTTTAGGAGATTTAGGCAAATGATGAACGCCACAACTGAAAGTCCTGCTTGCCAATTGACTGCGGATGGCTCACAACAAGTGAACGTCCCTATTACAGTTGCTCGTGGAGACGGCATCGGCCCCGAAATTATGGAAGCCACCTTGAAAGTCTTGAAAGCCGCAGGCGCAAGAATCGCCATTGAAGAAATCGAAATCGGCGAAAAAGTCTACGGCCGTGGGCATATGTCCGGCATTGAAGAATCCTCTTGGGAAAGTCTTCGTCGTACAAAAGTATTTTTGAAAGCCCCTATTACCAC
>JBILSS010000004.1:0-33539 GCA_044371965.1 Vampirovibrionales bacterium | reverse complement strand
GGGGATTCTTAAGGGGGGCATACTGGGGGGAGGGAGGACGTAACACGTCCCTCCCCCCGCCGCCCCTTAAGCCGCTTTGGGGGTTTGGGGAGTCTTTGGCGGGACAAAGACCCCCAAGCACCAGCTCAAAACAGAGATAGCCAAAACGAGGAAGCAAAGGTCTCTGACAGCACCAGCGTTAAATGGAGCGAGAAACCCAAGCACCAACTCAAGACGGAGCTAGCCAAAACTAGGAAGCAAAAGACCCCAAGAACCAACGATAAATGGAAAAAAATCCAAATTGTAAAGGAACAAAAATTAAGAACAAAGTCCATTGGCACGCAAGTCTGATTTGGCACGATTCCAGTAGGCATCCCAGCTTTGAAAGTCGAGATCACCCAACGCATGACCGTCTGCCAAAATCAACGTTTCCATGTAGCGGAATCGTTGTTCAAACTTGGCGGTGGCTTGCACTAAAGCGGTTTCAGGTTCCACGCCGATTTGCTTGGCTAAGCTGGCACAGGCAAAAAACACGTCACCCATTTCATCCTGCAAGCGATCAGGATCGCGAGGCGTGGCTTCCATTTCGGCTTTAATTTCGTCAAACTCGCTCATCACGCACGCCCATAGGGTGGCATCATCAGGCCAAGTAAAGCCTGCTTTGACGGCTTTTTTACTAATTTTGCCTGCTCGAGCCAACGCCGCCTGCCCCTTATGCACGCCATCTAAAACCGAACCTGCTTTTTTGGTGGACTGGCTGGCTTTAATCGCCTGCCATTGAGCGGTCACGGCTTCTGGCGAGTCAATGTCTGCCGTGTGAGAATCGGGCTTAAACACATGCGGATGCCGTACAATCAGCTTTTCCGCCAAATGGGAACAGACGTCCTGAAAGGTGAACAGCCCATCATCTTCAGCGATTTGACTATTTAGCAAGACCTGCAACAGCACATCGCCCAATTCATCTTTTAAGGCGGTCGTGGATTCAGGGGTATTCAGTGAACTGGCTTGCATCGCTTCAACCGCTTCGTAGGCTTCTTCGAGCATAAAAGGCGTCAAACTTTGATGCGTCTGCTCCAGATCCCACGGGCATCCGCCATCGGGGTTGCGGAGCTGTTTCACCACGGCAAGGGCTTTTTGAACGCCTTGCAAGTCTTGAGCCAATTTGGCTTCAAGGGCATCAAGCTTGGTTTGCATCGCCTTTTCAATCCGTGTTTCAACCGTCATAAATCGATACTTTCTTTATTAGTGAAGATTCTGTTTATGTATTTTAGCTCAAACAAATGCTTAATCAAAGGATGTTTCTTGTAAAAAGCAAAGAGTCGAAACCATCGTTTGAAAGGTCGCCACATCTACTACGGAAAAGGCTTCGGCATAATCCATGTTCTTCAACAAACCCCTATACGCATTCAAGCCTAGCATTTTGTCCGGATAGGCTTTGCTTGCCACTTGAGAGGCGTGGGCGTTAATCATGGCTCGCTTGGTGTCCGCCACAGGGGAAATATCCACAAAGGCGTTGGGTAAAGCAAGGGCATTCCACACCTCATAAAAGGCAATTTGAAGCGTCGGCTTTATTTTTGCAGGGAAATTCTTGATGTATCGTGAAAGATGCCATGACAAAGCCTTGTGATCGGGGTGTTGATCCAGCAGGTTAGGTAGAAAAATGATGTCGGCTTCCGAAAAATCAAGCGTTTTAAAACGCTCATAATGTTGAACGACTTCTTTATCTTTTATGCCTAAGCACAGAAGCGATTCAACACCTGCCAAGTTTAAGGCATTTTTGAGTTCTGTTTCTCGGATATTAGCCTCTTTATTCGGTTGAATGGTATTTTTAGCCTTTTGACCCGAACTTACGCAGACGACGTCTAAGTTTTGAGGGTACAAGGCGAGGGTGCCTCCCATGCCGATGCTTTCATCGTCAGGGTGAGGGGCTAAAACGATGCCTTTTTTTGTTGCCAAATCAAGTTTTAAGGGCTTTAAATTAAGCTTAAAATAAAGTTGACAAACCTGCATGAATACGCTTTTAAATAGCCATGGCTTTAGCATGTAAGCACTTCCTTTTTTTCTTGAGCAAACAGGGCTTGAACCACGCCTTCAGTAAAGCCTTGCCACGAATAAGCGTAACTGCTTTTTAAGGCGTTATTTTTCAAACGAGATAGTTCGTCTTCATTCAGACGTAAAACGTGTTTCATCGTCTGAAAAAGCGACCAAAAGGGGAATCGTTTTCGATTAAAACTGAGACCATTTTCGCCATGACGAATCAATTCCGCCACCCCTGCGGAAGACGACACGATCGGCACAACCCCAAGTGCCATAGCTTCTAGCACAACCAAACCAAACGCCTCATTCAAAGACGGCAAAACCAAGGCGTCAATTTTGGCGTAAAATGAGGTCATATCCGCTTGAAAGGGCAATATTTCGATAGAGTTGTTTAACTGAAAAAGTGTCACAAGGCTTTGAGAGAGTATATCTCTGTCCCACTGCGGATGAATCATCCGCACACGAAACGAGTAACCGCATAGTTTTAATACGCCCATGACCATTAAAAACAACAGTCCACCTTTGTTGAGGGATCGACTATTGACTATACCCACCACCAACGGATGAGAAATAGACAAAATATTGCTGATGCCTGCTGTAGAAACACCTGGATACACCACGTTCACTTGATGAGGAGACAAGTTGAAATTTTGCACATAATCGTTTTTCACGGTTTGAGACACCGTGAAAAAGTGGCGTTCTTTCCCTTGGGAATCTTTCCCCTGAAAGTTTTCGGCTTGACGCTTGATTTTCGATTGCTTGAGAAGCCGACTCACCCAACGAATGCCCAACCAATCGCCAGCACGGCGATGCGGTAAAGAATGCGATTGCAGTAATAGGTTCCCAAAGGGTGCCAAGACATCCGAAAAAAGCAGGGTCACATCAGGGTGAGCCTCCGTATAGGTTTTAATTTGGGCTAAAACACTTTCTCGATCGGTGTAAATCGACCCTTCAAAAAAGAAAAAATTCGTGAAGCCTTTATAGTTACTTTGATGACTTTTTTGTGTAATGACGGTGAGTTCAAGGTCGTCCCGTTCAATGAGTTGGTTCAGTAGTTCGAAATTTAGGCGGTTGGCACCGCCTTTAATGCCTTCAGTCAGTAACAAGGCATCTAGGGAGTGAATCACGAGAGCAAGTTTTTGTTTCACAAGGGATTACTTTCTCAAAAGAAAACAGCATCTTATTAGTATAAGGCACAAATAAAAAATGACAAATAAAATTATGGAAAGCTCTGTAAAAAAATCGTAACGACAACGAAGACGCAATAGAACGTTTTATCTATAATAGAAGTTTCTATTGGCAGTTTGAAAATCAACGGTTTTTTTGGGGTTTCTCGCTCCTGCTTTTCATGCTATAATAGGAAAAACCCGATTAAGAAGGATGTTTCCCCTATGACAAGCTCACAAACCGCCGTTGACGTGAAATCCCTGTACAGCGAAATTTGGCAAAATCGCCAAGAATATATTATGTTTCGGATCGCCAAACAAGTGGCAGATCTCACCCCCGAACTCAACGCCAAGGGCTGCCCCCCTTTGAAGCTAAGCATCGGCGCACCGACTTTGCCAGCCCCTCAAGCCATTAAAGACGTGCTGATTGCCAGCCTTTCTGAAAAAGACAACGACACCTATTCCACGACTCGTGGGGAGTTGAGCTTTCGCAAGGCGTGTGCGGCTCGTATGAAGCAACGCTTTGGGGTGGAGCTTGACGCCGAAAAAGAAACCTGTGCTTTAATTGGTTCCAAAGAAGGCTTGGGTAACGTCTTTCGTGGACTCATCACGCCCTACTTGGCGGATGCCGACAAGGAAATCATTCTCGTGCCTGACCCTGGTTATGCCAGCTATGTGGATGCCATTGAAGGGGCGGGCGGTAAAGCCGTTTCGATTCGATTGAATCCTGAAAATAAGTATTTGCCGAACTTGAATGACGTGTGGCAAGACGAAATCATCAGTAAGGGCATTGATCCGAAGAAGGTGAAGGCGGTGGTGGTGAACTATCCGTCGAATCCGATTGGGGCGGTGGCTCCCTTGTCTTACATGCAACACACGGTTGATTTTGCTCGTCAGCACGGCATTTTGGCGATTTCAGACAACGCCTATGCCGATATGTACTTTAGCCCTGATGCTCGTCCACATTCGATTTTAGAAGCCGACGGTGCCATGGAATGTGCGATTGAGTTTCACAGCCTTTCAAAGCCGTATAGCCTAACAGGCTGGCGTTTGGGCTTTGCGGCGGGCAATCAAGATGCTGTTGATCTCGTGGCGTTGGTGAAATCCACGATGGACAGTGGCATCTTCAAAGGCATGCAAAAAGCAGGCACCTTTGCGATCACGAGTCCTGAAATTCAAAGCTATATTGAAGAAGTGGCCCATGTGTACGCCCACAGCCAAGAGGTCACGCTCAAGGGCTTGAAACGGCTCGGTTGGCCTGTGGAAGAGATGAATCCACCGAAGGCGACGTTTTATTTGTGGGTGCCGATTCCGAAGCGGTATACCTCTTGCGAGCAATTTTCGCAGGACTTGTTGAAGACGTCTGGCATTGTGGTGGTGCCTGGTACGGCGTTTGGTCCGAATGGGGAAGGCTTTATTCGCTTATCGCTCGTCTTGCCTGAAGAACAGCTCAACGAGGTGTTTGATCGCATGGAGCGTGATGGCTTTACGTATAATGTTTAGACTTTCCGTATACCCTCTCCTGATTTTAGGAGAGGGAAGAGAACGTCGTTAGACGTTCGAGGGTGAGGTTAAACCTTAGACTTCGTTGGTGAGTTTAACCGCCCCCTAACCCCCTCCTAATACCAATTAAACGATTAAATAGCGTCTGGCGTCTTCGTTGTCGCTACGATTCTCGATGTGCTTATGTACGTCTCTGTACACCTCGCCCATCTGCGACTCTAGGCTCCTAGAATCCACCTATACGCTATTCAATCGTTTAAATGGTATAAAATTAGGAGGGGGGACAAAACCACTGTTTTATTTTTGAGAATACGTCAACTTTAAAGCTCTAGCCTTTTTTCATGTTTTTAGTATGATGTAGGCATGATAGATTCAAACACCCTTGAACAATCCCTTCCCTTGCAGGACGACCTCACTTACGCCATGCAACACGGCTTGCGTTTAAGCATGGGCTTAAACACGCCGATGCAAGACGACCTGTGGATCATGGCAACCCTTCGCACGGCGGACAGCTTTTCGCTCGCCAATGCGTGGTGGGTGCAACTCGGGGTGCAGACGCCTGCGAAGAAGGGCTTGTCGCTCATTGAAATCAAAAAAAAGAAGACGCTTTCGCTTCAACATCCTTGGCTTCAACGTGTGTTAAAACGAGCGTCGCAAGTGGGTAAACGCCTTTTTTTCAATACCTTTTTTATGGATGTCCCTGAAGAACGCCAACAATTGAGCGACTTTCTCGAAAAATCACCGCTCTATGCCAAAGCAAGCCAAATTGCTTACCAAGCGAATGCCAAACGCATCGACTGGATTCATTGGTTGCCTGCTTTAAATGAGTTGTATCCTGAATGGGGGGTGATGTTGGGCATCCCTGAAAAAGCCTTTTCAATCCCTTCTTTGACGGCTTCGGCGGATCTGCTTCAATCGAAAAAGCCTAAGCGACTGCTCTTTTACTGGAGCAAGGAAGTCTTTCAGTTTTTCTTGATGTTTAACTTGCTGTTAATCGGTGTGCGTCAAGGGATTGCAGAACCTCGCTTGATTCCGTCAGGCAGTATGGAACCGACGATTCAAATCAGCGATCGTGTCTTGGTGGAAAAGCCTAGTTCGTGGTTGCATTTACCCTACCACCGTGGAGAAATCTTGGTTTTTGTACCGCCAACGGTGAACATTAAAAACGATGCCTTTTCGCAATACCTACGCATCACGGGCTTGAGTGGCTATTTGGCGCCTGTGAATGACGCCTTAAACCGCTTCGATATTTACGATGCCTTGCCGTCCGCCGATGAGGTGGATATGGCGTTTATCAAGCGACTGATCGCCTTGCCAGGTGATAGCATTGAAGTCGTCCCCAATGTGGGGGTTTATGTCAATGGGGTTTTGTTGGATGAACCCTATGTGGAAGAAGCGTCGGCATCTTGCACTTTAAATCCGCCGTATGTGATGATGCCCATTTGTGGTCGGGCGGAACTCGTGCCTGAAGGTCACGTCTTTATGATGGGTGACAACCGCAACAACAGCCACGACAGCCGTTTTTGGGGGCCTTTATCCATTAACCGTATTATTGGTCGAGCCACTTTCCGTTTTTGGCCCTTAAACCGTATGGAACCCATTGGTGATGAGTACCCCAAAATCAACGACGAACGCATCGAAGCCCATCGTGCCGAACGCTGATCAACCTAGTTTAGATGCCCTTCTCGCCCCTGCTTTGGCAGATGCTCAAACGCATCACGCCTTACGACGGCTCCACACGCTCGCCCCGACGGTTACGCCCTTGCTTGTGAAAGACGCTCAAGGCAAGCTATTGCATCACTTTTCAAGCAACGATTACTTGTATTTAAGCCAGCATCCCGACTTAAAACAGGCGAGCCAAGACGCCATTGAAACCTACGGCACAGGCATCAACTCGTCTCGCTTGGTGAGCGGTCAGCACCCTCTGCATGATGCACTGGAAACGGCGGTGGCTCAATGGAAGCAGACGGAAAGTAGCCTCGTCTTTAGTAGTGGATTTCAAGCCAATTTAAGCGTGATTCACGCCTTGTGCCGTCACGGAACCATTTTAAGCGACAAGCTCAATCATGCTAGCCTCGTCGACGGATGCCGTTTGGCGGCTTCCGAAGGGGCGAGCTGGCAACGTTACCGCCACTTGGATTACGCCGATTTAGAAGCCCGCTTGAAAAAGATCCGTGCCACTGATGCTCATTCGCCGATTTGGCTCATTAGCGATACGCTTTTTTCTATGGACGGCGACACCCTCGATTTGGCGACTTGGTGCGAGCTAGCCGAACGTTACGGAGCCTTTACCTATGTGGATGAAGCTCATGCCGCTGGTATTTACGGTAAAGCCCGTCGTAGTGGACTCGTAGAAGAATCGGAACTTTCCAAGCACGTCGATATTCACATGGGGACGTTTTCCAAAGCTCTCGGCGGTTTCGGGGCTTATGTGGGCTGTTCAGACATTGTGAGGCAAACGCTTATCAATCAGGCTCGGGGGTTTATCTACACAACGTCGATGCCTCCTGCGTTGTTGGCAGGCAATTTGGCGAGTGTGCAGTTGGTGCTGGGGGATGCTCGCCCAACGCAAGCCTTGCATGAGAATATCGCTTATTTTCACCACGTTTTAAAAGACTTCCCCGCTTTACTTGAACGACAAGTCCCCCAATCTGGCAGTCAGATTATTCCCTTCACCGTGGGAGACAACGCCCTTGCCTTGCAACTTGAAGCTGCGATGTACGAGGCAGGCTTTTTATTGAAGGCGATCCGTCCGCCGACGGTGCCACAAGGGCAAGCTCGTTTGCGTTTGTCGCTTTCCGCAGGGCATACACGAGGGAATATCTTAGGGTGTTTAGAAGCCTTAAATGAAGCGGTGTTGCATTTGTAACAAATGCTTTACAAGGGCATCTTAAAATGCTATCATGGGTTTTGAAGCTTTTGTGAGCCTCTCTCGTTTTGTGTGTGATCTGAACTATAAGTAAGGTTTTGTTTCTATTATGATGTCAGTAAATTTGACACGAGCTCAAAAAGCTCTCATACATCCAGAAAAAATTGCTAATAAGAGTTTAGAAATTCCTACTCAACTCTCTGGTCGACAAATAGCAAGGTACGTTTCTCAATCTGTGAGTAAGAAGCCTACAGGTGAACGTATCGAAGTCTTATTAAGACAAGCCCAGCAATTTAAAATAGAATTGATAGATGCTCAAACAATTTCAGCTTTTACAAATGCAACCGTTTCAACGGCTCGTCATTTATACCGTGAAGCCATTGAATTAATAAAGGGTGAGCTAGAGATAACACCACACACCCAAACACAATCTTTAAAGCGTCAATTAAAGACAGCTCAAGAGGGTTTGTCTGCTTTAGAATTAAGTTCGTCACAAGGAAAGTACAAAACACTGACCCCTAAAAAGAATGCAAGGAAACTCAACTATGACGCCTAATACCATTTAAACGATTGAATAGCGTATAGGTGGATTCTAGGAGCCTAGACTCGCAGATGGGCGAGGTGTACAGAGACGACCATAAGCACATCGAGAATCGTAGCGACAACGAAGACGCCAGACGCTATTTAATCGTTTAAATGGTATAAGTTTACGATGAATCCCTAATCAGGGACTTGGACATCCATAAAGACGGAGGCCGTTTTGCCTTCCGCAAGTAAAGACGCCTGCACCTCTTTCGCAGGACGATTCATCGCTTCCAAGACCCCACTAAACGGATTCAACATCGACCACATCGAAGCCAAATACACCACGCAAAGCAACAATCCCAAGAAGACGCCACATTCCGAAAGTAACACCATCGCACGACGACGGCGAACCGTGTTTAATCCGATTTTGCTACACTGGGCATCCATGTGATTCACACAAGACGAAAAACTTTGCAGGGACGGCGACGCTTGAAGACGACTGGCACGTCGTGAGGGGGGACGATGATTCATTTACAGCATTTCCTATATCACACATTCACTCAATTACGATTCACTCAATCAAAAGATTTAAAACTGATCTTTAAAACTAATCTTTATGTGTACATCTTACGATAAATTACCCCATTTGGGGAAGCACTATTTTTTAGGCGTCCTCCAAATGGAGGAGGGGGCTTCGTTGGACTAGAAATTAGGTCGAAAGAAGTACAAAGGCTCTTTTAGAAGCCTTGTATTCAATCACACGACAACCACAAAAAAAGGGGGAATCCTTATGGGACTTTCCGCTACGCAAGGGCGTTACGTTTCGCTGAAGGCACAAGCCATTGATGTAGAAATGACCAGTCAACAAATCGCCAACGAACGCCTAAGGCTCACCAACCAAACCAACGAATTGTTTAACTTAAACAGTAATTTGGATCCCAATTCCGACGATTCCTTGAAGCTCAACTTGAAGTTGCAGTCGATTGTCAACATTGAAAAATCGTTAACGCTTCAACAAACCCGTTTGGATACCTACTACAAGGCGATCACCACGGAAATCGAAAGCCTCAAAAAGATTGTCGACAAACGTGCCGAAAATCTTTTCAAAGAAGACTAAGACACTTCATATCTTAACATAGCCCTCTTTCGCTTGGTGGGAGAGGGACACGCTTGCAATACCATCGGAGCCTTTACATGTCTTACAAAAACGATTCAGTCCAAACCATTTTAATGCGTTACGGCAAAGCCAGCGATGCCCTAAACACCGAAACCTACGAAACGTGGGACGCCATTCGTAGCCACGCCGTCGGTGGCAACGCCCTCGGCGGTAGCGGTTTAGGTGCCTTTAGCGGATTCCTCATGAATATCGCCAGAACCTTTGGTTCACCTGCCTTTTCGCCGATTCTTGGCTCGCAAGCGATTTCCATTCCCGGTACCAATTTTTACGCCCCCTTTAGCGGAGGCACAGGCATCGTCCCTGGTGGGCAGTCGTCGTTTGGCTTGGCTCCTTGGTCGCAGTCGGCAGGTTTACCAGCCACTGGCGGAGCTGCACCGATTAACTACGGCAATTACGCCAATAGCCTTGGAGCATTAAGCGATTTTAGCAGTTTAGGTATTGGAAGCGGAGCCTTCGATTTTAGTGGCATCGGGGATGTGGACTTCCCTGAAGAGGCGTACATCGGTGGAGCGGCGGCATCCGTCGCAGGTGGTGAAATCGTTGGAGGCGCTAGCTTTAGCAACAGCTTCGGAGGCATCGGGGCAGGTGGAGGCTTAGCCGCCACAGGAGCAGGCTTGGCGTCAGGCTTGGGCTTGGGTCGTAACTGGTTGATGCCCGCAGCATCGGCGTTGTCAGGCGTGGGTGGATTATTAACCACGCTCGGGCCGTTGTTTGGACCCGTGGGGCTCGCTGGCGTTGCGGCGGGTGGCGTTTTGAACGGCATTTCTGGTGCGATCTTAAACGGCTTCCAGCAGGCGAATCAGCGTGTTTTGGCGAATGCGGACACGGTTTTGGAAGAAAAGTTGAGTCATTTAGATGTCACCAAAAAGATGATTTCAGCCCAAACGACCTTGCTCAAAAAACAACTCAAAGACGCTTACGAAGAAGACAAAAAAGCTTTAGATAATCTATAGCCTTAAAGGGAAAACACCTATGAATCATGATTGGTATTACGCCTTTAAACGATGCCTGTGGTACAACAACCCTGTCAAACTCCTGTTTGAACAAACGGGGCAATTGCTATGGGCAATGGCTCTTTACCCCAAAAACGTCCTAGATTTCAAACGTATGGCTCGCTATTCAGCGGTGAAGACTCCCACAAAACGCCGTCGTCGCACCCCACTCGACGTCAAAATATAAAATAGCCTCGTTTTGCGGTGTGACCCAAAGGTTTGGAGACCCCTGTCAAAACAACAGGTGGGTGCCTTAAGCTGGATCGCTGTTTCCAACCGTGAGAAAATCTCAACCGCCTCTATCAAAAGGGGTGTTGGTCTACGTTGACACAGACGTCGTCAGGCTCCCGAGGTTCATCAATGTAGAGTCCAAACTATTGAACGCCACACCCGAGGCTATGTTCCTATTGTGACAAAGTTTCGTCAAACTTACAAGCCCCCAATTTAAAATCAGCTTACTTGACTTTCTTAAAGTAGCCTAATAACAAGGGAAACACTTCTTTCCAGTTGGTATCTATTTTACTCATCATGTCTTTAAAGGCAGGAGACACCTTAGAGCATTCTTCTTTGAGAGCGTTAGTGAGTTTTATCTCTTGTTCTGTGTAGTCAGAAAGTTTATTTTCTAAGAAGGCTTTCACTTTTTCAGCCTTTTCTCTTTCGGCTTCAGACAATGTCGATCGAATTTCTAGTTCTCTGCATTTTAGTTGAAGAATCGCTTCCATGGATGTGGTGAAAAACTCTTCTGGATTGAATAAGCAATATAGAGTATTTAATTTTCTGACATCATCTTCTGTAAATCCTTGTGTTAAGAGTGCTTTCATCACAGCTTTATATTTTCTACTTGCCTCCTTAATACGAACTTTACCAGCTTCTCGATTTTCCTTCTTTATTATCTCATAGGAAACCCCATTTTTTTCACGAAAATCATGGGGGACGTTAGTACCCAAAGCTTCTTCTTCTAAACGTTTATGTAACTCTTCATGAAATAAAACAGCAGGTGAAAAACGCTTATTACTTGGATGGTCGAAGAAAGCGAGTATTTTTTGCCCCATTCCCAATTTAGATAGAGCCTTAAACCAGCATGCAGAACGATTAACGCATGCCATAATAGCGGGTTTCTTTTGAATAAAATAGTTGGAAGCCTGAAGAGGAAAAATGATACGGTCTCCCGATTGAGAAACAGAGGCGTTTATAGAAAGATCTAGGTGATCGGCTGTAATAATCCCCATATTTTTAAAGGCTAAAAATTGTTGAATAAATTGATCGAGTCTTTTTGATTGGTGACTTAGAAGCAATCGGTTCTTTTCAGGATACTTTATTAGATCGGGATTATAGACAAGAGGAACACTGTTTAGAGATTCAGACATTATTTTAGACCTTTCAAGTGCTAAAGCATACAGTTAGTAACATAATAGTCTAAAAAACGATAAAACTTTTATTGTGCTAGTGCAACGTCCTACTTTCTTTAAATCGATTCTTTTTTGTGTTTGAGATATACTAAAATCTATAGAATCGTTGTTTAAATGGAAGCCCTTGGATGAAACTTTTTTGCGTAACGCTTGCCCTATTGTTGAGCCTGTTTTCCCTCCCCTTTGCTTCCGCAAAAGCAAATAGCCTTCCCCTTTTAGAAAGCGGTAAACACGAACATCGTGTTCATTTAAACCACCTCTATGCCTTTGACGACAAACCCCTAGGCGGGCGTATCCCCTTAGTTATCGCACCAGGTAGGGCTCAAGAAGGGCAGCGGAATCCGTGGTGGCGAAAGTTTGAAACCCGCTGGAAAAGGCAAGCCGATTTAGAAGCTCGTTATAAACTTTACATTTTTATGTACGATTCGACGCAAAAGCTAGAAATCCCCACCCACGAATTTCGTCAAGATTTCCAGCATTTTGTAGAAATGCTGGGACAGGATGCCCCTAAAGTCGTGTTGTTGACCTATAGCCAAGGGGGCTTAATCGTGCGGGACGCCTTCATGCAAGAACCTGCCCTCCTGCGTTCTGTGGACACTATTTTCGGCATGAGCGTTCCCTATCAAGGTACGCCGTTGTTCGATGAAAGCTGGGTGAGTCAAAACCTGACTCACTATTCACCCATCCGTCGTGGCATGGACAAGGTGATTTACGAACTTTCCATTAAAAATAAACGGCACCTTATTAAAGACATGTTGTTTGTAAACTTTGACACGTCTAAACCCAAATATAGTTACCCTATTAAGCCGTTTGGGCTGATTCGCCGTAACCCTGTGGAACTCAACCCCAAGCCACCTAAGTGGGTGGAATCTAATAGTCCTGACCTACGAGCGTTTAAAAGTAAGTTGGTTGTGTACGGTAGTTATTTGAAGTCGCAGTACAGTGAACATGGCAAAGAAGGGCGACTCATCGACGATTTGACGACTTTTGGCACCATTGCACGGCTGAATAATTTCGTGCTGGGGGCGGTGTATCCGACGTATTTGCCGAGCGTGCATCGGGCGTTTGAGTTTACAGGGCGTCAAATGGCTCAATTGCCTGTGGCGAATGTGCCGAACTATAATAAGCCTAAGAAATACCTGCGTGGGCATGGGCATCCGTTTCGCTTTAACGATGGCTTCATCCCTGCCAGCTCCTTGTTTTACCTGCCAGTGCGGAATAGACCTTATACGGAATACATTGGGGTGTATCCGCAATTGTGGGATATTTGTGGCGGACGCTTCTTGGAAGACTTGGATCATGTGGATCTCGGGCATTACCGATTCCCTGAATTTCCGTTGAAAAAGCGAGATGTCTTTCATGGTAACGAGCCTGCTCGCAAGCCGATCGACTGGCTTTTTGAAGACCTGCGTCGTTTGCATACGAGCCAAGGCTTTAGTTGCTAGAGACCTTCTTTTAATACCAATTCTTATACCAATTAAACAATTAAATAGCGTAAAAATTTCTCTGTAGGGGTGCGATTTATCGCACCCTTTTCACCATTATAAGGCGGGCGTGATAAATCACGCCCCTACATTTAACACGCCATTTAATCGTTTAATTGGTATTATTCAAAATCGCCGATTCAATCACCAACGCCAAAACTAAAGACGGCTATAGACCCGTAATTTGGCGGATCGTGAGCGTGGGTTGTCGTCTTTTTCAAGCTCACTGGCTTCCAGCGGTTTGCGGTTCACCGCCTTAAATAAGGGCGTTTTCCCGCAGGTGCAAATCGGGAATTGAGGCGGGCAAACGCACCCATCCAGCCACGGTTTGAAGGTCTGCTTCACCAACCTGTCTTCTAAAGAATGAAAGGTAATAATCGCCACACGACTGCCTGCTTGCATTAAAGCAGACAAAGCGTTCAAGGTGGATTCCAAATGTTCCAGTTCACCATTGACCGCCATACGCAGAGCCTGAAAGACCCGTGTCGCAGGATGTTTGGCTTCTTTCGCCTTACCTGATTTCTGCTTCAATCGATAAATCCGCTCCACCAATTTCGCTAAATCCAGCGTGTCGTGCCAAGGCGATTCGGCTCGATCTTCCACGATAGCTTTGGCAATCGGGTACGCATATTTTTCTTCGCCATACAGTTCAAAAATACGACACAATTCTTCAAACGATGCCGTGTTCAAAATATCGGCGGCGGTGGGGATGTCGTCATCCGTGCCGTTCATCCGCATATCCAAAGGGCCTGATCGCATGAAGCTAAAGCCTCGATCCGCCGTGTCGAGCTGGTACGAACTCACCCCCAAATCGAGCAAGAGTCCCCCATCAATGCCTGTAATCCCTAACTCTGCGAGCTTTTCGGGGATTTCACTATAATTGCTCTGTACAAAATGAATATGTTGTGTCTCTTTAAATTGTGCGATCTTGGGAGCGAGCCGTTCTTGAGCCATCCCCAAGGCACGAGCATCTTGATCCACCCCCACCCACCGAGGAGACGTTTCACCTAAGTCGTGCAAGGCTTCCAGTAAAAACTGGCTATGTCCTCCCATGCCCAAGGTGCCGTCGACATAGTTTTTGCCGACTTGTAGATTTAAGCCGTTTAAAACGCCGTCTAATAAAACAGGCACGTGCTTGCTTGAAATAGCCGTTAAGTCTTCAGGCACTTCTTCTTTAGGCACTGGGCTTCATCCACTTTTTAGCGACGTGCTTCCAAAGGTAAGCCCCTCCGCCAATAACGAGCAATACCGCAATGGCGACATCAAACTTGTGCCACAAATGCTTAAACTCGGTGAGATTGTCCCCAAAGACAATGCCGACGTACACCAGTAAATAGCTCCAAATTAAAGAGCCGATAAAGGTAAAGATCGTAAACGTCCAGATGTTCGCCCCCAAAACGCCCGCAGGCACGGAAATAAAGGTTCGTAAAATCGGCAACATTCGGCAGATGAAAAATGCCCAGTCCCCAAAACGAGCCGTCCAACGACGAGCATCCGCCAAGTCGTCTTCGTCAATGAGGATCCACTTGCCGTATTTTTTAATGAAGGCTTCACCCCCCCATGCCCCTATCCAATAAGAAGGGAGCGATCCCACGACGCAACCCACAGCACCCGCCAAACTAGCCAAGTGAATGTTCATTTCGCCTTGTTGCACGAGGTAGCCTGCATAGGGCAGAATCATTTCGCTTGGCAAGGGAATGTTCGCCGATTCAATCGCCATAAGCAGGACAATGCCCCAATAGCCTAGGGCTTCAATCACGCTATGCACCCAGTGTAAGAGTCCGCCCAATATCCATTCAATGCTATGAATCAGCCAGTCCATGAGAAATCCTTCCTTCTTGAGTAGTAAATAGAGCGTGTTTTATAGTTGAGCCTGCACCCATTTATAAGCGAGTGCAATAAACCCACTCAAGAAAAAGGTGACAGGAATCGTCAAGACCCATGCCCACAAAATCGATCCCACCAGCGACCACTTCACCGCACTCAAGCGACGAGTCGCCCCTACGCCCATAATGGTGGATGTTATCGCATGCGTCGTCGAAAGGGGAATCCCCCATTGACTGGCGAGCATAATGATGCTAAATGAGGTCACTTCTGCGGCGAATCCGTGAATCGGTTGCAGCTTAATCATTTTACTGCCTAGCGTGCGGATAATCTTCCACCCACCCGACAAGGTACCTAAGCCAATGGCGACCGCACAAGGGATCACAATTTCTAAACCAACATGGAACTCACTAGCAGGCACGCCCTTGTAAAGAATAATCGCCAAGGCGATAATGCCCATACTTTTTTGAGCGTCGTTCATGCCGTGACTGAGTGCCATGGCTCCTGCGGAGACGATCTGTAATTTGCCAAACACACTGTTGATGCGGTTGACCGAAAGCTTGTAGACCATCCATGTGAGCAGGGTCATCAACACATAACCCACCGTAAAGCCGATCAAAGGCGAGCTAAACATCGGAATAATGACTTTGTCGATGACTTTGTGCCAATGCACGACGTTTTCGCCAAAGCTCCCCACCCAAAAGCAGGCGGCTCCCATGAGTGAGCCAATCAAGGCGTGAGAGGATGACGACGGTAAGCCCTTCCACCAGGTGATAAGGTTCCACACGATCGCCCCGATTAAGGCACATAAAATCGTTTCTAGGTTGATAAGATCGGCTTCGACAATGCCTTTGCCCATGGTAGCGGCGACTTCGGTTCCCATTAAAGCACCGAGCAAGTTGAAAATCGCCCCAAATAAGACGGCTGCTTTAGGCGTCATGACTCGAGTCGCCACAACGGTGGCAATGGCGTTGGCGGCATCGTGAAAGCCATTGATATAATCAAAAATTAACGCCATGCTGATGATGACAATTAAAAGTATAAATTGAGGATCTACTAACCATTCCATTGTGTTGAGTCCTCAATTAACTGTGTTTTAGGATGATACGCAAGGCAATGGCTGCCACATCTCGATAGGCATCGGTCACGCCTTCAAGGCTTTGATACAAGTCTTTGCGGACGATCAAGTTCAAGGCATCGGGCAGGGGTTCGTGGGTGAATAGGGCATGTTCGAGTTCAAGGGCAACAATATCGCCTTCGTCTTCAAGTTCATATAAGCGTGCCACTTTTTCTTGCAGGTGACTGGCTTTGTCGTTGCGGTTCAAGCCTTCAATCAGCGTGACCAAAAGCCCGCCCTGCTTCACGATGATTTCCGCCATACGTTGGAAGTCGCCATCTAAAGAATGCAGGTGGTGAATGTGCATACGTTGTTGAATGGTGTCAATCATGGCACTAATGCGGTACAAGGCTTCAGCGAGTTCTTGCACGTCTTCACGATCAAACGGCGTGATAAAGGCTCGGCAGACTTCTTCAACAAGGGTTTCTAAAGCTTTTTTAGAAGCAGAACGAGCATCCGTCATGGGTTGACGGGTGGCATCGCCGTGTTGGACGTAGGCGTGTAAACCTTCGGAACTGGCTTTGGCTTGCTTGGCGAGTTCGTTAATAAGGTTATAAAACAAGGCTTCATTGGGTAGAAAATTAAGAAACTTCATAGATATTATTTAGACTCCCGAAAGGATTTAAGCACATCGATAAATGTTTAATCTGTCGATGCTAGCTTATCTAAAACAGGTTAAAATTACAATCTTTTTCTTATAAGCAAGAATATCCGTGTAAAGTCGTTTCCGAATCCGCCAGCTGGAGCCGTAAATCAGGATGCCCCTCCAAATCGGCGAGCGTCCTTACCACTCGGCCGTCTTTGGCGTGAGTCAACACGCTAAAACCTCGACGCAAAATCTGAGAAGGGCTATACGCATTTAGCTCACCTTCCTTCGCATCCAACTCATGTTCCGCTTGATTCAAGCGGACTTCTACAGCGTGGATTAACCCCTGCTTGAGATTGGTCAAAGCTTGTTCCGCAGTGGCGATTTTCGGTGTGATGCGATCCAACAAACGATCACCCAATTGCGATACATTGTCTTCACTCAATAGTAATTGACGCTCCACTTGTTCCGCCAACCATTTGCCCGATTCCACCAAGACCTCTTGCATTTTGTAGCCGTCAGGCACAAGGGTATCCGCTGCCATGGTGGGCGTGGCAGCCGAAAAATCAGCCACAGCATCCGCCAAACCGTAGTCAGGTTCATGCCCAATGGCGGTGACCACAGGCAAGCGACAGTCCGCAATCGCTCGCACAACAGGCTCTTCGCTAAAGCAAAAGAGATCTTCAAAGCTACCGCCTCCACGAGCGACAATAATCGCATCGAGTTCTAGAGATTCATCTTCTAAGGCTCGAATGCCTGTGGCGATTTCTTCGCTGGCACCGTCGCCTTGCACTTTAGCAGGATACAAAATGACATCGACAAAGGGGTTTTTTCTCCGAATCACTCGCATCATATCGTGGATGACCGCGCCTGTGGATGCCGTAACAATCCCGATGCGAAACGGAAACTCTGGCAAGGCTTGCTTACGATCGGCGTTAAATAAGCCCTCGGCGTCGAATTGAGCCTTGAGCTGTTCGTAAGCGAGTTGTAGGCCTCCCAAACCGACAGGCTCGATTTTTTTGACCACCAGTGAATAACTTCCGTTGGGGGCGTAGAGGTCGAGGTCTCCTGTGGCGATGAGTTCCATGCCTTCTTCGAGCGTGAACTTGCTTTTGCTCGCCGTGCTTGCCCACATCACGGCGTTGATGCTGGCGGTGTCGTCTTTAAGGGTGAAGTACACGTGTCCACGACTAGAAGGCTTGAGGTTGGACACTTCTCCCTTCACCAGCAGGGTTCCGCCGAGTATGGGATCGGTTTTGATCGTGCGTTTCAAGTAGGCGGTGAGTTCGCTCACGCCGAAAGTTTTGGCTTCAAATTCAAGGGCTAGTTGCATAGGGTACTTCTTCTTCAACAAAAACTAACTACATTTCAAGTCTAAACGTGCTTTCATTTCTTTCAATTGAGTAATAAAGGTGGACACTTGCAAATCAAAGGCTTCTAACACCAATATTTCTTTTTTTGAATAATTATCTTTTTTAAATAAATAAGTGTCTTCTATGTCATTCGTTTTAATCAGAATGCCACACTCTGTACTTATTTTAGAACACGCTTCCCACAACTTTTGCTGTGCTTCTTGCAAACTTTCAGTATCTCTTTGGATTTTAATAGGCACAGGTTTTTCATTGAAATGTTCTTTTAAAAAGCCGTCAATGCCTATATTTCTTTGCACAGGCAATGCCTCTAACACGTTTAAAATTGCTAAATCCTTTTCGGATTTTGTTAAATACCCAGATTTCCCTTTCTTTAAAAGAATTGATTCTGTTGTAATCATTTCATCTAATCTATGCTGGCTTAGGTTAATCGCATCAGAAGAAATGTCAATCCCCATAAAAGAGCGATTTAATTTTTTTGCAGCGACTAAAGTCGTCCCACTTCCACAAAACGGATCAAGAATAAGATCTCCTTCATTAGAAGCAATTTTAATAATTTG
Source organism: Vampirovibrionales bacterium (assembly GCA_044371965.1). Lineage (GTDB taxonomy): Bacteria > Cyanobacteriota > Vampirovibrionia > Vampirovibrionales > JAJTHC01 > JAJTHC01. The sequence continues at coordinate 14,941 of JBILSS010000004.1, read as the reverse complement.
TTCAAGTAAAATGGTTGGTTTCTGTGTCGGATAACCCACTCGTTCTTGTGCTTTTGGATTTAAAAAGGGAATTTCCCAAACATCAGGTAAGGGAACGCCTTTTTTTTCTTTCCCTAAAACAACATTGCCTTGTGAATCTCTTTTATAACTCGATTTTCCAAAGGCATTTTTTTCTCTGTCTTGTAAAATTTGGTCTAAATTGGTAGTGGGGGAATAGTCGGTGTAAAGGGTATTAAAAGAAAAATCATTGGATTTACTATAAAAATAGATATTTTGATGTGTATTTTGCAATCCTTTTTTTGAATTAGACCAACGTTTATAGCTCCAAATGATTTCGTTTTGGAATTGTTCCATTCCAAAAACGTCATCTAAAAGAACTCGTAAGTAATGAGACGCATATTTGTCGCAATGCAGAAATAGGCTACCCGTATTTTTTAGAACTCGATGAGACTCTAATAAAACGGTTTTCATAAAGTCTAAATAGCTTTCCAGAGAATCCCAACTATCTTCAAACGAATAGAGTTTATCTTCTTTTTTATGTCTTAAAGTATGTGCTTTTTGAGAGAAAAAGGGAGGGTCTAAATAAATAATATCAACCGTAGCGTCTTTTATTTTCTTCAGTTCTTCGCAACAATCCCCCAAAATCAAAGTCATCATAAATTACCTACTTTCTTGACTGTTTCTTGGGAAAGATCAAGTAGTATTTGCTTTAAATCCACTCCTGTCGTTTCTTTAAGATAGTGCCATGCTTCTTCACCTGAATAATACTCACCATTAACCCCCTTGTAAAGGGTTTTTAACGTATCTTGTATTTTAATGGCTTGCGTTCGATTAGGTGAATAAAACATTAGTCGAATAGGAGTAAGCCCTTTGTCTTGAATAACCTTTACCCGAGTATGTTCTTTAGTGATGTGATCGCCGTCAGTGGTCGCATCTCGCCATTTGATTTCGTAAGCCTTATTGCCTATCAAGCAATCAATCTCAAACGTTTTAGGTTTTTGACCTAGTGTATTTTGAATTTTAACTTTTTTTTGAGCGTTTTCAAACTTATAAATAAAGCATAAAATCGTCACCTCTTCCAAAAAGGATCCAGCATACTTATATAAAAACCGACCTTTGTTTTGATAGGTATCAATTAAAGAACCTTCTTGAGGACTAATACCCAGTACTTGATAAATCAAGTAGTGCGATTTATCATCATCACGCATTTCAGTCATTCGTTTTTCTATTTGCGTTTCTAACTTTTTTGAATACTCATCCGCTAGAGATTTTATTTTTATTTTTAGATTATCCATTTGTTTTGAAATCCTATTTTGATGGTTCTAAAAGTGTGCTTTCAGCGTCTCATGTACTTGATGAATCACCCAGTCAGGCGTCGATGCCCCTGCTGTTAAGCCAATGCGGCTTGCCTTATTCAGAGCCTCCGTGATTTCAGGGGAGGCTAGCTCTTCAGGCGTTTCAATATGAAAGGCAGGCGTGCCGATTTCCACACACAATTGAGCCAAATGCGTCGTGTTGGAGCTGTTCTTCCCCCCCACCACGATCATCACATCCACGTCGTGAGCGAGTTCAGCGGCGGCGTGTTGACGGAAAAACGTCGCTGGGCAAATCGTATTATGCACCTTGAGTTCTTTGGCGACCATGCTTAAATGCTTCACCATATCAAAGAAGCTATCTTCCATTTGCGTGGTTTGAGATACCACCCCAATGCGACGACGGGGCAAGTCCTTCAAGGCGTCTTGAATATCACGAGGGTGTGAAATCGCCACGACTTTGGCTCCGTCGACTTCAAGGGCATACGCCGTAATACCAATGACTTCAGGGTGATTCGCCTTGCCCACAATCACCACGGTATAGCCTTCTTGAGCCAACTCCACCGCTTTGTTCTGCACCAAGCGAACATCGGGGCAAGTGGCATCGCTCACATGGATGCCTCGTGCTTCGGCGAGCTTGACGAGTTCGGGGGGGGCACCGTGCGTGCGGATCACGCAAACGGCTCCGTCAGGCACATCGGCGAGGTCTTGCACGGTGTAGATGCCCATGGCTTCTAGGCGTTGAATTTCTTGCTGGTTGTGGATGAGTTGCCCGAGTACATAGGTCGGGCGATCCTGCGTTTGGTGTGTGTCGTGGGTGTGGACGGTTTTGTCGACGGCTTTTTTCACGCCATGGCAAAAGCCTGCGTGCTTTGCCATTTTAATGACCTTACCCTGTGTCGTGGGTGTTTCAAGGGGGATCGCTGGGCTTTCAGAGGGGGTAATGGTCGTCATAGGGGTTTAGCCTTCCAAGATTAAAGGGATTTCGTAAGCTTTAGCATAACATAGCCTGATTTAGATTTCGACACTTTTCTTTTGAAAAAGTCTATGCTAAGATAGCACAGCTTTTTCTTTTTTTGTTTTTGTGTGAATAACACGCTTAAATATAGAAAATTGTTTTTAGTTTAAGCAACAGTTCCCTAAAAGCAACGGCTTTTTATTATACACCCTATCTAAGAAAGGACAGATACGATGAGTTCCAACATTTCAGTGGCATCCACCACTCCGACGGCTTCAGGACTTCCCACGAAGAAAGCACCCGCATCCGATATTGAAACGGCGACCACTTTGCCTCAAACGTCAGACGCCAAAACTTCTGCGACCCCTTCAGAACCCAAGAACCCTGCTGGGAAAGATGCTCCCAAGCCTGTGCTTAGCGTTTATGCGTATGAAACAGCCCGTCAAGATTTTGAAGCGGCCAAGAAGGTGAATCCCGACGCATACAAACAATACGCCTTGAATGGTTCTGATTTAAAGGCAGAAAGCGTTTCCACAAAAGACGCTCAGCTCACCCGTTTTGAAACAGGTACCATTGTCAAAGAAAGTAAGGCTGGCAACCCTGTTACGGTGACGTCTCCCAATGGTTTGGTGATTGAATCGGCGATTTTGAATAAGAATGATGTCGAGCAGGAATTGGCGAAAATTGACCAAAACGTCGATGCCTTAAACTTGAAGAATCCGAAGTCTGAAATCAACGATATTACAGAAAAGCAATTGACGCATAACTTAGCGGAATCCGAAATTTGGGGTATTACCATGTCGAATCCTGATGCGGTGACGATTAACGAAAAGACCGAAGATATTGACGTCACAACGCCTTCAGGTGTCTTTCACTTAGACAAGCAAGACAACATTCACTTTGATCGTGCAGATGGCAAAGCTAAAGTGACGTTAACCCCTTCTTTCAAGACGGAAACCGCTCCACCCGCTGAAGTTGCGGGAGAAGCGAAGACGGCACAAAAAGCGGCGCCTAAAAAGCTTTCATTGACGGCGTAGTTTTTTAAATTGCGTCCAATTGTATAGCCAAGTTTAGAGTTTTCTGTACAGTAGGCTACTAGAATTCACCGTGTCGCTATTCAGTCGTTTAAATGGTATGAAAGGTGGATCATCGTCCGATTGGCACAGGTGAGCTTGGGGTGTTGTCGAAGAAAATACAAGACGTGTATTTTCAGGTCGTGCGAAACCATTGCCTCAATACAGCGACTGGTGCCAGCTCGTGCAGCTTTAGGGCGTGTTAGCCGTAGTAATTTAGTAAGGTATCTAAGGGTACCTCTAGTCCTTGTTGTTTCAAATCGCCTCGACGCTTTTCGAGTAAATATTCCAAAACTTCCTTTTGGATGCTTGAATCGGCATTGTGAATTTTACGATGACAATTCGGACACAAGGAAACTACGTTACTGGAGACATCCAAACTATACCCAAAACGGTGCTGGGCTTTTAAAGGGATTAAATGATGAGCTTCCATATAGGGATTCCCTGAACGCTTCTGAATAAAGGTTTGATGAGTTTCATCTAAGGCACACTTGTATTCTGCCTTAATTAACGCTTCTGTAACGATACGAGCCTTTCGCTGGATACGTTCTATAACGGATAAACTCTTTTTCGGGATTTCAATAGGCACCAATTGTAATTGAGCGTGTTCTTCAAAATTATCCAGTTTTAAGCTATTGATGGTCTCTTGAAAGTGATTCGATGTCATATATTGATCGGCTTGATCAACTTCGTTTAAATAGGATTCTGCAAGTTTCTTTATTTGTCCGTCCAGTCTGGGGGCATTTAAACAGAGTTCTAATGCTTGATATTCAAGCCCCACTTTGAAGATCCCTTTTGCAAAAGAAGCTTTCGCAGCATAGTCCTTATCAGAAGTATTTCCCCACTTTTGCTCGACTTCCTTTTCCATGAGTGTCGCAAGTTCAGAACGATTCAATGATGCAAAGTGGGTGCGTACAATTTCAAAACATTGAACGAAAACAGCTTTACCCACAGAACGGAGTTCTCTATCTAAATCCATCTCTTCACTTGTAGAATTATTTGTATCAAATGAAGTAAGTAATTCGTGACAGGTATAAGCATGAAAATGCTTATTAAGATACTTTAGTATCTCAGACGGCTCACTTTTTAGAGTCGTTCTATCATTGTGATAGCGAGCATCTACTTGCTGAAAGTGATTGTCGATAGCAAACCTATAAGATGTCGTTTCATAGTATCTATCGTGTTTTGCTTCAAACGCTTTAAAAACGTTTAAAGCATTTTTACTGCTATCACACAAAATAATGTACGTTTCAGTTTCGATATTATTTTCAATTTTGTACACAAATAATAAGACAACTGTTTTTTTACGCTTTCCTTTATCATCCATAAAATCAAGTTGATTTAATCGATTATCAAACTTTTTAATTACGTACATATTTCTTGACTTTCTTTTTTATACAGCATTTAGTTCAAAGCCTAAATCGAAAGTTTTTTAATACTCCTCCGCCTCCGTCGATAAGCTGTCCGAAGGGCGGAAGAAGAGGTCGTCGTAAGTCTTAATCTCTACGTTCAACACACGGGTCTTGACTTCCGCCACGACTTCCGCCACCAAGTCCGCCAAGGGCAAGACCTTCTTCGCCCCCACATGGTAGCGACGCACCGAAACCGTGCCTTCTTCCGCCTCACGATCGCCCATAATCAGCATCACAGGCACCTTGCGAGTCTCGCACGAACGCACCCGATAGTTAATGCTATCGTCCACTTCCAACATCGTGCGGATGCCTGCCTCCTTCAAGGCGTTTTGCACCGTTTCCGCATACGCCTTGTGACTTTCGCCGATCGGCAAAACCGCCACCTGCACAGGAGCCAACCACGTCGGGAAGGCTCCGCCCAAATGCTCCACCAAAATGCCGATAAACCGCTCGAAGGATCCGAAAATCGCACGGTGAATCACAATCGGACGCTTCGCCGTGCCGTCGGCATCAATATACGTGAGTTCAAAGCGTTCAGGCAACTGAAAATCCAGCTGGAAGGTGCCACATTGCCACAAACGCCCCAAGCTATCCCGAATCTGCACATCGATTTTTGGGCCGTAAAAGGCACCCTCGCCCTCTTCAATGGCGTAAGGGCGACCCGTGGCATCAAGGGCGGAACGCAAGGCGGCTTCGGCTTCGTCCCACACGGCGATTTCACCCAAGAACTCGTCAGGGCGAGTCGACATACTAAACTGGTAGTCCAAATTAAAGAGCTTGTACACTTCGTCCAGCATCTTAAAGAGGTGGGCGACTTCGCTTTGCACTTGATCTTGCGTGGCGAAAATGTGGGCGTCATCCTGCGTAAACATGCGAGTCCGCATCAAGCCGTGCATGGCTCCTGTCGCTTCATTGCGGTGCAAAATCTGCCCTTCGGCGATACGCAAGGGCAATTCCTTATAGCTATGCAACTTGCTCTTGAAATAGAGCATGGTATCGGGGCAGTTCATGGGCTTGACGGCGTATTCAGGCTCGCCCTCGGCATCGTTGACGATGAACATATTGTCTTGATAATGGTGCCAATGCCCCGAACATTGAAAGAGTTCCTTTTTGTAAAGCACAGGGTTGGAAATTTCCACGTAGCCGTAACGCTCCAGCGTTTCACGCCAAAACGCTTCAATGCATCGACGCACTTTTACGCCGTTGGGAGACCACATCGCCCCCGCCGCCCAAGGGTGAAACTGGAATAAATCGAGTTGAGGACCTAGCACACGGTGATCCCGACTTTTGGAATCTTCCACGAATTCGAGGTAACGCTTGAGGTCTTTCGGCGTTTTCCACGCCGTGCCTGTAATGCGGGTGAGGCTGGGTTGATCTTCATCCTTCCAGTGGCTGGCAGCGATCGCCGTAAGTTGGGTGGATCCGCAAAGCCCTGTGTGTGGCACGTGAGGGCCTGCACACAAGTCGATGAAGTTGCCTGATCGATAGAGGGTGACATCCGTTACGCCACGCCCCTTGATTTTCTCCAAGATCTCCAACTTATGAGGCTGTTGCTTCGTCGTGAAATACGCCACGGCATCCGCAAGAGGGACGCTCGCCACTTCAAAGGGGTGAGCCTTACCCACGACCGTCTTCATTTTGCTGGCGATCGTTTCAAGGTCGTCTTCTTTGAGCGACACGCCGTCGATTTTGACATCGTAGAAAAAGCCTGTGGGGGTGGCGGGTCCTGTGGCGAACTGCACGGTGGGGTAGAGTTCTTCTAAGGCACAGGCAAGCACGTGGGCGGAACTGTGCCGAATGCGGATGAGTTGTTCGTCGTGAGACAGGGCGGAAAATGCTTTTTTGTCGACGGTTTGCCAGTCGAGTGCGGAAAGCCAAGCGTTGTGGGATTCTAGTGCGTTTGTCATGGTGGGAGCCTCTCTATAATCATTATATAAACCTTTTCATTATACGCCAAAAGCGAGTGAAGGGGAAGCGAGCCTTCAGCGTCCACACGCCCCTTATTTTATGTTAGAATTAAGGAGATTAATCGGCGAATAAACGCCACAAACGAGAAGGAAATAATGGCAATGACCAGCTATACAACGCTAGAGGTGGAAAACTTCAAGGGTATCCGTGAGATGAAGCTTGAGGGCTTGGGCATGGTGAATGTGTTTGTGGGGGGCAACAACGTCGGCAAGACCTCCGTTTTGCAGGCGTTGGCGATTGCAAATAATGGCTTGCCTTTTGGAATGACTAAACCTGTAACAACTGAAGATGATGAAGTCCCAGTAAACGAAATTAATAGCTTAAAACTAAGTAAGCATATTTTTGGTGATGCCGTTTGTTTGAATTTCAATCACACTTTATACAAATTGCCTATTGGAGCATCTGACAATAATCATGTTTTTTACAAGCTACCCTCTAATAATGAACGAGTTCAAATAGCCTTAAATAGCCTACCTATTCTGAACTCTTTTGATAAGAAAATAAGCATCACAAAAAATGTAATTACTTCTTTAAAAAATTCTTGCTCCATTGATTTTTATATAAAGGGACATTTTAAAACACAGTCTTTTACAGAAGCTAAAGGTTCTGCAATTATTCATAATTTGACAGACCAAGAAGTATTAACTGAAAAATTTGAACAAATGAATACAAACGCATCTTTTGAGGTTAAAAACTATATTTCTACAGAAATTAATAATTACCATAACGTTGCCAAAGCTCTTTGGTATGAACAAATAGAAAACGGAAGAGAAAAAAATGTAATAGAATTACTTAAAGTGGTAGAACAATCACTAACGGATATTGTAGCTTCTAAAGAAGACTTGTTTTGTGGCAAAAGTGTAAAAAATGGGAAAAGAATCCCTTTATCACTTATGGGTGACGGCTTTATTAAATTACTTGCCCTTGCTTGTATTCTGCCCAATGTAAAAAATGAAGTCCTCTTCATCGACGAGATTGAAAATGGGTTTCATTACAGCGTCCAAGAAGACATGTGGCGGATGATCCTTACTGCGGCGAAAGACGACGGCACGCAGTTCTTCTTCACCACCCACAGCTACGAGGTGTTGGAATCGTTGAACGTCGTCTTGCAAGACATGAAAGAAAAGGGCGAATCTCTCAAGGTGGCTCCGAAAGAGGGGGATGCTACGTCAGAGCCTCTGGATTTGGCGTGTGTGTTTGAGCTGGAAAAAAGCAACGATGATGTCGTCACTTATACCAAATATCAAGGGTTGGCTTTAGAAGGAGCTATTATCAACGGTATTGAAATAAGAGGACGCAACAATGACAAAAACTAAAAAATCACTGAAGCCGATTATGGTCATTGTTGAAGGTCGTACAGATGCAAAGCTTATTCCACACTTGTTTCAAGATTTAAAAAATGATTTACAGGCAGGTTCTATTTCAGATGTTTTAGAAATAGAACAGATGAATGGCTTTGAACATTTTCAAAAGTCTTTAGACGATCGTTTTTCAAAAGATATTGCCGTAGGTGTGAGACAAAAAACATTAAAAGCTATTGCGATTATTGTTGATGGAGATAATGCAGATGTTAAGACACGAAAACAGGCTATTTTACAAGCGTTTCAAAACAATACAGAGTTGTTTCAAGATTTTGAAATTAAGCCTGATATAAAGAAACCGTCTAATACCTTCCAAAAAATAGTACTCACGAAACAAAAGCATGAAATTGAATTGGGTATTTTTATTTTGCAGGATGATCATACAGGGGAAAATACTTATCAGGATTTAGAATCTTTGATTTTAGAAAACTCTAAAACCATTTTCCCCAAACATTATGATTTGGTAAAAGGCTTTAAAGAAAAAGTATCTTCTACCTTAGATAAAATTGAAATGCCGTTCGTTCCAGGTCACCTTAATAAAGCAATGTTTTGGACTTATTTAGCCCTTCATAAAGAGATGAAAGGCTTAAGTGCAAAACATGATGACGTTATGCCAAAATGTTTTAATCTTTCGCTTGAAGCAGATAATATGAACGTTTTAAAACAATGTTATGAAGACTTGAAACGCATCATGAATCAAGACAGTACCGTAAACGAGAATCCTTAGACCATTTAAAAGATTCAAATACTACAAACAGGAGGGTGCTTGATTCACTCTCCTGTTTGTAGTATTTGAATCTTGAGGGAATCTAAACCTTGACCGCACGGAGCTGTTCGATTTTTTGAGAAAAATCTTCGGAACTAAAGGGTTTCACCAAATAGTTGTTGGCTCCTGCTTGAATGGCAATCACCACATTATTGCGTTCGCCTTCAGTGGTCACCATCATAATAGGCGTGGTAACTTGAGCTTCACGTAACTTGCGAACAACATCAATGCCCAATAAACCAGGCATGTTCCAGTCCATTAAAATCAGATCAAAACTTTCTCGTGAAGCGGCTTCTAAGCCTTCAATGCCATCGGTGGCTTCGGTCACTTCTTCAATGCCACATTGCTTTAATTCACGAATAATCACTTTACGCATAACGGCGGAATCATCTACAACTAAAACATTCATCATCATTATAACCTTTACCTAAACATTGAGGGATGCTAAATCTAATAAGAGATCTACAATTAAACAAGGGACTTTATCTAATAGGTGTGGAAGTTCACTTGAAGGTGGAAGAGTTCACCTTCAATATCAAAAGACAAAAGCAAGTAAGACGTTTCAGGATCGCCTGTTTGAAGTTCGCTGCCTTCACCTAACACAACGCTAGGCAAAGAAAGATTGTATAAGGTGTTGTCTTCTTGAGAAAGGGCGACTTTGGTACGACCTGAAATCATGTTAATGAGTTCACCCACACCGTCAATCATATCTTCACGTTGCACGTCTTCTTTTGCAATACCAAGCAAACGACTGACCATAAGCTTAGTGAGCATTTCACTAAAGGAAAGGGCAAAAATGCCTTCACCATGTTCGCCTGAAATACCGATAACACTTGAAATATCACCTTGAAACTTGAAGCTTTTAACAGGTTTGACGTCTTGTAAGGTTACAGAAGTCCCTGCCATGATGCCTAAAACATCGGTGACAGAGTCCATAAGATTATGTACAAGTTTTGCATCTAAGGCATTACGAGATTGGGTTTGCATGGGGTAAACTCACTTTATACTGGGGGTTGGTTGTGCATTGTACTGGTACATTCGTCAAGAATGGAGGAATACTAAAGGACTTGTTATAGTTTGTTACATTTTCGACAAAAACTCGGTGGCTAGCCAAAGTTAAGGCTTTCTTGGGGTAAACATTCCATCATTTTGGTGAGCAGCTCATCTTCTGTAAAAGGCTTGGTCAAGTATTGAGAGGCTCCTGCTTTAATGGCACCGATCATTTTTTCACGCTCGCCTTCAGTGGTGACCATCATAACAGGTATGCTCGACAAAGCAGGATCTGCCTTAATCGCCTTGAGCGTTTCGATGCCGTCCAAATTCGGCATATTACAATCCAGCAAGACGAGTTCTACGTCTTCCGCATGGGCTTTGAGTTGGTCTAGGCATTCCAAGCCATCCGATGCTTCAAGTATGTCATAACCCAGTGCTTGGATAGGACCAGTCATAATTTTTCGGATGAGACGAGAATCGTCAACGGATAAAATGTAAGGCATAATCGAAGAATCCTTGTGTTTATATTTCTTAAAAAGGGGAGGGCTAGCCTCTAAGTCTAAAAACGGTGGTTTTACCTATGCTTTGAGGGGTAAACGGGGTTTGTAAACCTGTGAGGTTTTCTGTGGCTCCTAGAATCAAGTAACCATTGGGTTTAAGCATTTTTGCTAATCGATTAAACAGTAACTTCTTGAATTCAAGGCTAAAGTAAATCGCGACGTTTCTTAGGCAAATTAGATCAAAGTTTCTGCCAATTGAAAAACTTAAGTCTTCACCTAAATTGGCAATCTTAAAATCGCACAAGGCTTTGACTTCGTCCCGAACGACGTGGACTCTGCCTTGGGATTCAAAATACTTTTGCTTACGCTCGGGGCTAATGCCTCGACCCATGGCTAAAATATCGTAACGAGCCATTTTAGAAAGGGCAACAGAAGAGGAGGCGACATCCGTGCCTAAAATTTGCACCCGATGGTTGGGAATAATTTCGAGTTGAGGATGAGCTTCGGCGTATTCATGCACCAGCATGGCTAACGAATACGGTTCTTGCCCTGTGGAACAGGCGGCACTCCAAAACTTAAGCGATCCTGCAGGATTCTGCTTCAACAAATCAGGCAAAATATCGGACGCTATGGTTTCAAAGGGATGAACATCCCGAAACCACAAAGTTTCTTTGGTGGTCATGGCATCAATCACAAGCGGTCTAAGCTTGGCTTGTGCAGGGGTTTTCATTAATTGAATAAAATCCGTGTAACTGGCACAATTGTATTCAATTAAGGTTTTAAGTAAACGTGTTTCTAAAAGGTATTGCTTGCTGGCATCAAGCTGAATACCACAGAGTTCTTCAACTAGTACGCAGAGTTGAAGCAATTCACTCGCCGTCATAGGGTGAATATCGGCATTAATGACTGAACACATAGGGGGAATACATCCTTTTACTGGCTCGCAAGTTCATTGATACGGTGGGCAAGTCCTTCAAGCGTGTGAGCTTCATCGCTCATGTGGGCTTCCACCACCGCTTTAGGCATGCCGTACACCACGCAGGAAGAGGCTTCTTGCGTTAGGCAATAGGTGGGAATGCGTTGCTTTAAGTGGCTAACACCGTCGCAACCATCTCTGCCCATGCCTGTCATTACAACGGCAAGTACACCGTTCTTATAAGTTTGACTCGCCGACTGAAATAGTACATCCACCGAAGGGCGACAAGAACGCACGGGGGCTTCATCACTTAGAACAAGATGAACACCCGTTTTAGGATGTCGTTCAAACTTTGTGTGTACGCCTCCTGGTGCTAAATAGACTGTGCCTACTTGAAGTTTTTCGCCGTCTTCCGCTTCTTTTACTTTTAGACGACTGACTTCATTCAAACGTTCGGCTAACCACGCCGTAAAGTGCGTGGGCATATGTTGCACAATCACAATAGGCGACTTGATATTAGGTGAAAGCTTTTCAAGTAAGACCGTCAAGGCAACAGGCCCCCCTGTTGAAATGCCAATAACGACGACTTCAAAATGAGAGGGCATGGCTTGCCTCCCACTGCTGTGCAGTGACGTATGTATATGGGTGGTAGATGATGAAGGAAGTGTAGTCAACACATGAACCTCTTTTCATAGAATGCGGTTACGTTGTACTAAACAGTCGTCAATGAAGCGTTTAAGGCTTCTTTAATAATACTTGACATGTTCAGGATCGTCACAATCCCTTCAGGTCGTTTCAATACCGCTTCAATCCAACGAGCGTCTAACTCATTGAGATTAGCAGGCGGTGCATCCAATTCGGCTTCAAAATAAGGTAAGACGTCACCAATGGCATCCACGCTAAAGCCAATGCGATCGGTCGAAGAAAGTCCTTCTTGAGCATAGGCTTCATTGCGTAAAATGATGTTGTATTTACCATGTTCAAGTTTTAAAGATGTTTGCTTGAAGATTTTGGTTAAATCCACCAGCGTCACGATTTGCCCACGCAGATTGATCAATCCTTGCACATAAGGCACGGCTAATGGCACGGGGGTATGTTCCATTTGTGGGATGATTTCACGCACGTCAAGTAGGGGAATCCCACAGGTGATGTCACCAAACTTAAAAGTAATGAGTTTTTGTTCTAACATAGATTAAACTTCCTGTTACATAAATAGGCTGATGACTAAAAAGATCCTGCAAAACTAGGGAGTACTTCAACCCCTGCACGTTTTAAAAGGGCATTGATATTCAGTAGAAGTGTGACATGATTTTGAATTAAGGCGGAACCATATAAGCAAGGCTCTTCAATTAAGTCCGTGTCTAAGCGATAGTCCACTTCAAGGCTGTCGATAATATCCGCCACCCAAATGCCGACCTTGCCTTTACCTGCTAAGGGTAAAATCAGGTAGCCATTTTCATCGTCGGCGTTGGGGGGTCTGACGTTTAAATACTGTTCTAGGCGAATAATAGAAATAGTTTCATTATGAATACGCACAAATTCGCGATTGCCCACCGATTCAATCTTCTTGGCTTTGATGTATTCTAAACGCAAGACTTCTGCTAAAGGAATGGCAAAGGGTTCTTGCGGATGATTCTGGAACAATAAAAGCGACTGCTTTTCTAGTAAGGGAGACAACAGGTTCCCTGCGGCATCAAACTCGAAACCATCGACGGTGGACGTTCCACTGCGTTGCTTTTCTAACTCTTGGCGACGCAATTGTTCTGTTTGCACACCACTAAAGTCTAATTCACTTTGTGTGGCAATGCCCACCACATCACAAATCATGGCGACTGAACCGTCACCCATAATGGTGGTACCACTAAAGGCACGCACATTTTTAATCAAGGTCGACAAAGGTTTTACGACAATATCTTCAATATCATAGGCTTCATCCACAATTAAGCCGTATTGATTCATGCCCACGCTTAAGACCAACAAGGTATAGTCACTTTCAGGCGCGTGGCGTCTGATTTCAGGGATCTGCTCGATCGCCACAGGATCGTTAAAGCGAGCGTCTTCAATCTGACGGCGAGCATCGTTGGGTTTTTGAAGATTCAGCACATCGGCAAGTTTTACCAAAGGCAACCAGTTGCCTCGTAAGCGTAAAACCGAAGCTTCACCAATGCGTTCAATCCGTTGATGCACTTCGCTGGCTTTAACACGAACGAGTTCAAGCAAGTTCACACGAGGCACCGCAAAGCGTTCTTCGCCCACGCCGACCACTAAGCATGGAATAATCGCCAAAGTCAACGGCAATTGCAAGACCACGGCGGATCCTTTTCCCAAGGTGGATTCCAAATACACATGACCGCCTAAGGCTTCGATGTTCGCTCTTACCACATCCATCCCCACCCCACGACCCGAAAGATCGGTGACGGCTTCAGCAGTGGAAAGTCCCGCATGAAAAATCAGGTTGAGTTTTTCTTGGTGACTCAAGTCATCAAACTCAGCTTGCGTCATGACCCCATTGGCAATGGCTTTACGCCCTAAGGCTTCTGTATCAATGCCTTTGCCGTCGTCTTCAATGCGTAAGTGAATCTGCCCCGCTTCATGGAAGGCGTGCAACGTAATCGTGCCAGAAACGGTTTTGCCTGCGGCTTTTCGCTTTTCAGGCGATTCAATTCCATGATCACACGCATTACGAATCATATGCGTCAACGGATCGCTCAAGCCTTCTAAAATGCTTTTGTCCAACTCAACATCTTGCCCGATCATTTGCAACTGGATTTTTTTGTCGAGTTGTTTGGAAAGATCTCGAACAATACGAGGGAATCGACGAAATACATTTTCAATGGGTTGCATACGGGTTTGCATAATATGATCTTGCAACTGATTCGTCACTGTGTTGATGCTGTCCAGCACTTGTGTGAAGGTCTCATTTTTCGAGCTAAATTGCTTGTCGGACTGAACGGCACGCATGAGCTGATTTCGAGCGAGTACCAATTCCCCTGCAAAATCCATGAGCATATTCAATAGATCCACACGCACACGCAGGGTATCATAACTCACTTCGGTGGTTGAAGTCGTGGGTGCTTCGACTTTGACTTCAGGCGTTTCGTTGTAAAATTGAGCATCCGCTTGTGTGACAGGGAGGGCTTCATCCATAATAGGGACTTCATAATCAGCCAATTGGGCATCTTCTAACTCTAAGGCATGAAGCACCAAGTCTTTTTCTAAGACGGTTGAAAATAAGACATTAAAACTTTCAGGAGGAACATCACTGTTTAGTTCTGAAACCGTACTTGCCAGCATCGTGCCAATAGATTCGATGCTGCTAATGAAATCTTTATAACTACGGTTCAGGTCAAATAAATGCAGGTTCGTATCAAGTTCTGCCACATAGACAAATTGACCCATGCGTTTGGCTTGTTCCAAACTTTCGTTTTCAACAGAAATCTTGGGGCTTATTTTGTTCGTATTACGGCTGGCTCTTGATTCATCTGTGCAGGGGGTAGGCTTGGGCAACGCAAAGTCGTCTGAACCTTCTTGATAGGGGGTGTCTGCTTTACTATAATGCCTTAGGGCATCTTCTAAAGCGGATGTATCCAAGCTTTCACTGCGGTGAATGTCGTCCACCATCACATTGAGCAAGTCCACGCCCATGAGCAAGGGTTCCACCACATGAGGATGTGGAATCAA
>JBILSS010000183.1:0-3013 GCA_044371965.1 Vampirovibrionales bacterium | reverse complement strand
TCCGCAAAGTCACCCCAAAGCCTTTCTTGAAAAGCATAAAGGCTTAAATACGCTAGATATTCAGAAAGCCTTTATCTTCACCTTTAATCAAAAAATGACGGTGAAAGACTTAGAAGCCCTCACCCCTATGGATGCCCAAGAACGCCTAAACGCCATTAAAAACCCCTTGCACAAAAACTTGTTTGAAGCAGGTAAACAACACCGATTCGTTAAAGCCTTGGAACATTTAAACCGTGACATCAAATTACCGTCTGATCAATGGAAAAGTCTTGAAACGTTTTTTAGAAGTAATAACCTAAAAACCAATAGCTATGCGATGCTAGGGGGCTTGGTTTCTTCGACGATTTTTAGTGGCATTGTATGGCAATGGCTCAATGACGGCTTGCTCCGAAAAAAAATAGAACCGCCTTTGGTGAAAATCGTCAAACCGATTATTTTCAAAAATAAAACCAATGTCGTGCTAAATGCGGATGCCCCTGCTCTTCGAACGAGCTATGCCTATGCCTCACCAGGGGGGATGCGTCTATGATGTCACGGATTCCGTCAACGCCACCGACTCCGCAAAAAACGCCTCTACCCAAGGCTCCTCAACAGGCGTTAGTAGGCTTAGAACGTCTAAAAGCACAACCCTTTAAAGGCAATCAAGGGGAGCTATTAAAAGAGCTGGGGGTTAATGTGAGTCGTTCTTTATTTCAAGACACGACCTTCTTCAAAGTTGCTTTAGCCCCGATTGCGTCCATTTTATTGGTGACGGCTCGTGTGGATATGGCGTTAAAAGCGGCGAAATCTGCTGAAAGAGACCCCGATCCTGAAAAGGCGGAATACGCCAAAGAACAAGCCCTGATGACGATTACCCGAGAAGTGGCAGGTTTTAGCTTGAGCTTTGGCTTAATTAGCTTGCTTAATATTTTAACAGACAAACCTGTGCAATCCTTATTTGGCTACACGGTGGACAAGCCCGATGTAACAGGGCCTGTGAAAGCCTTGAGCCACGCCTTTCAGATCCTCACGGGCGTGCGTAAGTCCATTATAAAGGCACCCAAGGCTCTAGGAGCTGAAACCGTTATTCGGGCGATTGAAGACCCTAAGTCGTTGGATCCTAAAACCCCGAATGCTCTTCAAAAAGGCATGCGGAAGATCTTACCTCATTTAGCGTTTGACCGTACGCTTAAAACCTTGCCAGCACAAATGGAGGCAGGCATGAAAAACGTGCGAAGCGTGGGAGTCCCCCTCTTTTCCGCAGGGATTTCGGTTTATTTAGCAGGCTGGTTGCTGGAGCGAACCGCCTTGCTCAAAACCGATGCCATTCTCGCAAGCATCAAACAAAAGCGTCATAAAAAAGAAGCTCCGCAAGCACGCCTAGAAACAAACGCCTAATTCGCCTTAATATAGAAGGCTCTGCGAAAGTCCTCTTCCCTCTCCTAAAATTAGGAGAGGGTTCAGCCAAGCACTACAAAGAGCCTAGTTCGCCTTAATATAGTGTTTTAAAGAATTAAGCAGACGTTAGGCTATTCTAGGAGCCTAGATTTTTTGGTGCGGGCGTGTACATAGACGTACATAACCAAACAAAAAAATCGTAGCGACAACGAAGAGACAACGTATGGTTATTTATTTAAAATACTATAGCCTTAATCGCCTCATCCAAGACAACATCCTCGCCTTTTTTGGACGCTTGACGAATCCGCTTTTCCGCCAACGTTACATCAGGGGCTAATCCCACATGATTCAAGTCCTGCCCCTTCGGCGTCAAATAATGGGCGATCGTCAAGGTCACGCCCACAGGGTAAGCTTCTAACGGCACGACTTCTTGCACCATGCCCTTGCCGTAGGTTTGGCGTCCCACCAATAGAGCATTTTTCTGCTCGTGCAAAGCCCCCGCCAAAACTTCGCTCGCACTTGCTGAGCCTTCATTGATGAGTACCGCCACTTTGCCGTCGTAAGTGGTGCCTCGATGCCCTTTATAAATACGGTCATAGGTATTTCCCCTGCCGTCGACTTGCACAATGACTTGATCATCCAAAAAGAAATCGGCAATTTCAATGGCATTGCTGAGCATGCCTCCGCCGTTATTACGCAGGTCAATAATCAGGTACGGACGAGTTCTTACGGCATCTAGGGCGTGACGGAACTCGTTGGCGATGCCTGCTCCCATAAAGGACTGCAGGCGAATAAAGCCGACTTCAGGGTGTTTCGGCACATCGATGACTTGCACGTGGAGCAAATCAATCTCGTCTCGAATGACTTTGACTTTTTCGGACTTGCCTTCAGGGGGCTTAATCGTCAAAATCACCGCCGTGCCTTTTTTACCACGAATGCGTTTGGCGACGTTCATGGTCGTCCACCCATGGACGGAAACGCCGTCAATATGCGTGATGACATCGCCCATATTCAGGCATTTACACGCCATTGCGGGCGAATTGGGGAGCAAGTTCATAATGGTAATGGCATCATCGACAAGGCTAATTTCAACGCCAATGCCGTACAATTTGGACGACAACGCCATATTTTGTTCGGCGTATTGGTCGGGTCGAAAAAAGTGGGTATAGGGGTCGTTTAGGCTTGCTATGGTTGATTCTATCGCCACAAAGGCATCGTCGACGTTTTGAATTTGATCGTAGTAGCGATCTTTCCAGCGATCGAGTTTTTGATGATTGAAGTGTTCATCCACATACAGGGATTCAATCTGTTGCAGGGCTTCAACGAAGAGTCGTCGTGCTTTGGGCTGTTCCGTATTGTAAACCTTTTCGATATGCGACGCCCCTTCCAGCGTGCCATGCTGGGGATCCCACGACTGCCACGCTTCAGGCAGGCACGTCCAGGTGGAGCTGGCGATCGTTGCCAACAACGCCACCCAAAACAGGAGCGTCCACAGTGTTTTGGCGAGTGGACTTTGTTTTTTGGCTGACTTTAAACGACGCATCGGACTTCCTTCGAGTTGGGGGACTTCTGCGTTTATTGTACACCAAAGTCTTTCAGATACCTAAAAAGGGCTTGATTTTCGACACACAAAACT
>JBILSS010000073.1:0-10268 GCA_044371965.1 Vampirovibrionales bacterium | reverse complement strand
ATCCACAAAAACAGGGACTGCTCCCCTTAGCACAAAGGCATTGGCGGTTGAAACAAAGGTGTATGAAGGCATAATGACTTCATCGCCTTGCTTTAAGTCTAGCAAAATAGCCGCCATTTCAAGGGCTGCGGTGCAGGAATGCGTCAATAAAGCGGTGGTCTTGTATTCCTTAGCGAACCATTCATGGCAAAGCTTGGTATAATAGCCATCTCCCGATATTTTACCCTTTTCAATGGTATCGATGATGTTTTTTATTTCGGTGGAAGAAATAAAGGGCTTGTTGAAGGGTATCATGCTACGTCCCCTGTTTAAGGTGTGCTTTCATTTTAGTATTTTATCATAAACACTACCGTGCGTATTTATGATAAAATCTTGTCTTATAGACTCGCCGTTTAAGGGAGATCATCATGCTTAAACACGCCCAAATCACTCATCAAAATGTCCAAGTCGTGACCTATACACCTGATGTCACGGAAGCTCAACGGCTCCCCATGCCTGAATTGCCTAAGGGTGGTGCCATCATCCAAACCCTTGGATGCGGACTCTGTGGGACGGATGCTGAAAAAATCCAGCAACAGAAAGTCCCCGTTGGTAGCGTGCTTGGGCATGAAGTCGTTGGACGCATTCACCAGCTAGATGCCGAGTACCACGGCGATTTTGCCGTGGACGACCGTCTCGTTTTGGCTCACCATGTGCCGTGTGGGCTTTGTCATTATTGCGTCAATGGCTCGCCTAGTATGTGTGCCGATTTCAAAGCCAGCAACCTCTTTCCTGGTGGATTCGCCCCCTATTTTTCGGCTTCCGCAGGTCACCTTGCCCATACCGCCTTTAAAATCCCGTCTCATATTTCAGATCGTGAAGCGGCGTGTATGGAACCCTTAGCCTGCGTCCTAAGGGCTATTCGACGTACGCCGCTGTCTTCACAAAACGGCAGTGTCGCCGTGATTGGTTTAGGCTTTATTGGCTTGTTGACGGCTCAAGTCTTGAGCAATCAAGGGCAGAAGGTGCTAGGCGTTGACTTAAATCCACAACGCTTGGGACTGGCTCGTACGATGGAATGGGTGGATGAGGCGGTGCATCCCACGGAGCAAGCCAGCGACTGGCAAGCGTGGCTTGAAACGTGTCCGACCCAAGCGGTGGATGCCGTCTTTTTAAGCGTGGTGAACCGTCACACCTTGGCGTTGGCGTTCCAGCTCCTTCGCAATGGAGGCACCTTGACCTTGATGGCGGGCAATACACAGGGCGAGATTATGGATCCCAAGGACTTGTATTATAGAGAAATCAACATCGTCACCAGCTATTCACCTGCCTTGGAAGACTTAAAGCAAGCAAGCAACGCCTTGTTTGAACGGCAGATTGTGGTGAATCCGTTGATGACGCATCCCATGTCGATTGAAGATTTTAATGAAGGTTTAAGCTTGTACAGCCAATCCGACGCAATTAAGGTATTTTATCAATTCCCCAACCATTCACTATAGAAGGCTTTGTGAAAGCCGCCTAAAAAACAAAAATGTCATGTTGAGCATTGCGAAACATCCCCCAAGATGTAAACAGCAAGGGCTAGGGGGATCCTTCGTTTCACTCAGGATGACGATTTCGCCTTCCGCATTGCCTTCTATAGAGTTGTAACGCTTTGTAACAAAACAAAGCCTTTACGCAATTTTAAGCATTCGGAATTGTTTATTAAAGCGAGATAGTACAAAGATTACATCACACATTGTAATCAAACCCACGAAAAAACGGTAAAAACGGCTCATATCACCGAATTTACTCATAAATTTCAAAGACTTTATATTAAACATTTTGGCATAAATAGATAAGGGACAATAGAGAAAATGTTACTCGCAACAGTACAAGCACGTTATATGGCCGCCACAGCCAGAACCATCGATTTGGAATGGCAACGTCAGCTTATTTCACAAGCACAAATGCAAATGTCTAACACGATTGGTGCTTTGTTCACCTTGACGGCAGACTTAGAACCAGAATCACCGACTTACCAGTCCTTGATGTCTCGTTTGAATGCAATCCAACAGATCGAAAAATCTTTAACCCTTCAATCGCAACGTATTGAACAACAGTACAAAGCGCTTGAAAAAGAAAGAGACTCACTCAAATCGCTCGCCGACAAAGGTAACGAAGCGTTCAAATACTTAAGCTAAGCTTAAACTAGTTTTTAGATGATGATACGGCCGTTTCCATTGGGTTAAGGCCGTATTTCTCACTCAACTTCTTAATTCGTGAATTAGGTAAGGGGTGAGTCACTAAAAATTCGACTTGTTGACCTGAACCCGAAGCTCGAAGCACTTTGAACACTTCAATTGCGGCATTTTTATTATACTTGGCATTCATAATAAACTGTATACCAGAATCATCTGCTTGATATTCTTGTTTACGATCAAACTTTAAACCCAGCAATTGCGTTCCCACTTGTGCCCCATAGCTTCCCACAGGATTTTGGATGACGGTAGAGAGAACCGCTCCAGCCACGTTCAAGCCCACACGTTTTGCTAAACCTTTTGCCATATGGTGATTTGTGATATGACCAAGCTCGTGACCTAACACAAAGGCACGAGCATCGTCGTTTTTAAGCTTATTCCACAAGGCGGATGTAATAATGACCTTCGTGCCGTCTGTGTAAGCATTCACGACGTTGGTGTCTTGAATATCAGACGCTTCCACCACGGCATCAGGAATATCTAAATTATTGGTATCAATCAATCGATGCAAGAGCCTTTGCATGTCTTCTTTAGGCGTCAAGACCACAACAGGCGGAACAACGACTGGTTTGACAACGGCTGGCTTGGCGACTACTTTTGTAGGTGTCTTGCTTTTCGTCGCTGAAAAAGCAAAAGGCATGACAACAGAAACAAGCATGACAAAGCTAAGAAAAGACAGGATCGTGGTTTTGTGAATGTTCATAGAAGCCCCTTGAATATATTAATAAAGAATACCGACTTTAATTCTAACAGAATCGTTTGCAAAAGTATAATGCTTGGAAAAAGTATAAGGACTCGGCGTTAGGGCGTATTTTTCGACCAACTTTTTAACCCGAGCATCCGTTAACGGATGCGTCCTCAACAGCTCCACCCCTTCGGATTGTGAAATCAACTGTAAGGCATCAAAGACGGCAATGGCTCCGTTTTTGTCGTAACCTGCTTGAATCATGTACTGCATACCTGAATCGTCCGCCTGATACTCTTGCTTGCGGTTGAACTTCAAGTTCACCAGTTGTGCGGTATAGCCTGAACTTGCCCCCACCAAAACACCCGGGATGCCCCCAAGCAGGAGTCCTCCACCAATGGCGACGACATTGGTAGCGATGCGTAAGCCTCGAACACGCCCTGATGAACTGCGTTTGTGACGATTGGTGATATGCCCCAATTCATGCCCCACCAAAAACGCCCGAGCCTCATCGGTTTTGAGCATGTACCACAACCTTGAATACACCACGATGTGGGTGCTATCTGTATAGGCGTTGATTTCTTCTTCGTTTTTGACATAAGACGCTTCAATGACAGCGTCTTGCACTTGTAGATGATTGTCTTCAATGAGCTTGCGTAAGATGCGTTGCAATTCGGCGTTGTCTTCTTGTGTGGCTTTGGGGATAGAGGAATTGGTTGTTGTGTTATAGGTTTCGGTCGTTTTTTTGGCGTAAAGTAACGGACTAAAACCGCTGGCGGAAAGCAGGC
Source organism: Vampirovibrionales bacterium (assembly GCA_044371965.1). Classification (GTDB taxonomy): domain Bacteria; phylum Cyanobacteriota; class Vampirovibrionia; order Vampirovibrionales; family JAJTHC01; genus JAJTHC01. Next base: position 6,576 of record JBILSS010000073.1, on the reverse strand, counting down.
TGAAGGCAAGCACAAGGGAAAAGGCGACGTTGGATTTCATTAGCATTCCTCGATTTTGGGATACATCTTATTCTATCATATATCGCTTGTGTTAGAATAAGATGTCTATAAATTCCTGTTCCCTCTCCTTGAGGAGAGGGCTAGGGAGAGGGGGGGATTTCTGAAACCCAGTGTTTACATCTACTCCCCACCCCAACATGGTCGAAAAAGTTTTAACTTTTTCTCTTGGGAAAGAAAACCGTTGGTTTCCTCTCCCAACCTCTCCTTCCTAAAGACGAAGATTCACTTCGTGAATAAGAAGGTTGTTTCCCTCCCCTTAAAGGGGAGGGAGTAAGAAGTTTCTATAATCTAAACATAAAGGACATCATCATGCCTCAAAATACAGGACTCCTTTGGAACGGTGAAACACTCGCCCTTGCTCAAGTCGACTTGCCCCCCCTCAAAGCAAACGAAGCCCGAATTCGCGTCAAAATGGCAGGCGTCTGCAATACAGATTTGGAGATTATTAAAGGGTACATGGGCTTTCAAGGCATCTTGGGGCATGAGTTTGTCGGCGTGGTGGAAGACGCTCCCGATGCTCCTCATTGGCTTGGCAAACGGGTCTGCGTGGATATTAACGCTGCGTGCGATGCCGCCACCAACATGAAAGAATGTGCAACCTGTGGCAATCCGCACCACTGCCCAAACCGATCCGTCATTGGCATTGTCAACCATCACGGTGCCTTTGCCCATTATGTGACGGCACCGATTCGTAATCTATACGAAGTACCTGATTCGGTGAGCGATGACGCCGCCGTTTTTGTCGAACCGCTCGCCGCTGCTTTTGAAATTGTCGAACAAGTCCATATCCAAAAAAGCGATAAAGTCGTCGTATTGGGCGACGGCAAATTGGGCTTGTTGATCGCCATGGCACTGCGTTTACATAGCGAAAACGTCACACTGGTGGGACGCCACCCTCAAAAGCTCGCCTGTGTCGAAGGCTTAGGCATTCACACGGTTTTAAGTGGCGAAACCGCCCCCCTCATCGGTGCCGATGTCGTCGTCGAAGCCACAGGCACTGCAGGCGGTATTGAAGAAGCCATTGCTCTGTTAAAACCCCGAGGCGTGCTGGTTTTAAAAAGCACGGTGGCGGATACCAAGGGCTTGAATTTGGCTCCTGTTGTGGTGAATGAACTGACGATTGTGGGGTCTCGATGTGGGCCCTTTGATGTGGCTTTGGAGGCTCTCGCCAGTGGGAAAGTGCCTGTGCATCGTCTGATTCAGCATCGTTTTGCGTTGGCGGAAGGCGTCCAAGCCCTTGATGTAGCGGCTCAAAAGGGGATGCTCAAGGTTTTGCTTGAAATATAGAAGGGTCTGGTAAGCTTTAGCTCCTTTTAAGGTTACTCGTTTGTCAGAGACCTTTGGACGCACAAAGGTTCTCCGACACCTCTAAATGCGTTCAAGGGGGGACGGGGAAGGACGCATTGCGTTTCTCCTCCCCTTCGTCCCCCCTTGAAAATCCCCCCTGAATCCCCACCTCCTCGCCCTATCTTTGCTCCTGCCGTACGCAAAATGTCTCGGAAGCCTCGCATTTAGTGCGTTGTCGGCAAGGTTTGGCTTTGAGATAAAAAAGGCTATTTTAGGGGTTTCTTATTTTGGCTTATTTCGCCAAATTAAAAAAATGGGACAACCAAGCCCATGCTTGTGAAATCCCTGGCAAAACAGCTATAACTAAACCGAAAATTGTGAAGCGGTTATTCCATTTAGTAATTTCTGTATTTTTAGCAACATCTTCATGGACTGTTTTGACAGCACCAGACAACTGCGACAATTTTTCTTTTACCATTTGAGTGTTACCCTTGTCAAGGTACTCAGTAATAGATTCAAATAATTGACGTTCAAAATCAGGTAGATATAAATTGGGATTTTTCGTAAGGTTTTCTGCTTTATATTTTTTTATTTGTTCGATAAGATTTCTTCTTTTACCAACAGAATCCTGTGTTTGTTCCGATTTTTCTTCTGGTTTATACAAAGTGGCAATAGCATAATTAAGATATTGATCTAAGCTCTGATCAAAAGAAGGGTCACTTTTTTCAATTCCTGAAATGGATTCAAATAATATCAATAGTTCATCAAAATCTGTAAGCAGTTTAATTTCTAAAGAGTCATAAACTTTTCTAGAAAAATCATTTTGTTTTTCTGCAAGTAACGATCTTTTTAAATCTGATTTTTTTAGTATCTCAAAGTAAAAAATAACTATGCACAAAATGCACAAACCTAGACTAATTGATATCAAGGCACTTACGTCATCAGGTAATCCATATGCTTTAAATATTTTATAAATAAAGGACACTAAAAGAATAAAAATACCAAAAGTCAAAAAAACAATTAGAAGAATAAGAGTAAAAGCAAGTAATACATGCTTTGCAGAATTGTCAGATCGTCTATATGAAATCACAAAAAACCTCCAAATAAAAAATGGGTAGTATTAGATTCAAATTAGCTACTTTATCACTGTCTTAACCTATATATTAAAGGTTAAACGTAAGTATAATACAAGCACTGTTGTTAAGGTAATTTTACATTAAACTTGCCGACAACGCACTAAATGCGAGGCTTCCGAGACATTTTGCGGACGGCAGGAACAACGATAGGGCGAGGAGGTGGGGATTCAGGGGGGATTTTCAAGGGGGGACGAAGGGGAGGAGAAACGCAATGCGTCCTCCCCCGTCCCCCCTTGAACGCATTTAGAGGTGTCGGAGAACCTTTGTGCGTCCAAAGGTCTCTGACAGCACCAGCTAAAAACGGAGCCAGTTAAACCCAATATTCAAAAAATAGAGCCTTGAATTATAAATGGTTTCATGTTTATATATGGGTGTAAATGCTTCGTCCTACCCCTTTAAGGAAAAAATCATCATGATGTCTAACCTTTCACAGAAGCCCCGTATTCTAATCGTCGATGATGAACGTGACTTGGTGCGTTTGGTGAAATACAACGTCGAACAAGCAGGCTACGAAGTCTTCACCGCCTATAACGGAGCCGAAGCCCTCGATTTGGCGTGGACGAAACAACCCGATGTCATCGTCCTAGATCTCATGTTGCCCGACTGCCGTGGCTTTGAATTGTGCGATGAAATCAAGCAGGCGTTGAATCCCAACCGACCGACGAATCCTGTGCGTGTGATTATGTTGACGGCTCGCTCAGCCGAAAACGATCGGGTGCAAGGCTTTGAGTTTGGGGCGGACGATTACGTCACCAAGCCCTTTAGCCCTCGAGAGCTGGTCTTACGGATTAAGGCAATGCTCAATCGTGGAGCGGTGCAAGAAGGCGGTAAAGAAAAATCCAGCGTGCTTGAAAATGGGTGCATCAAAATGGACACAAACGCCTTTCGTGCGTGGGTGGAAGACACGGAAATGCAACTCACGCCCATTGAGTTTAAAATCCTGCATACCCTCCTGAAAGTGCCGAATACCGTCAAAACACGTGAGCAATTGCTCTATGATGTGTGGGAAGACACCGCCACCGAAGTCCTAGACCGCACTGTCGATGCCCACGTCAAACGCCTGCGTTCTAAAATGGGCAAGGCTCGTGATATGATTGAAACCGTGCGAGGCATTGGCTATCGTTTAGAAGAGAGAACCCTTTAGATGAAGACTGTTGAAAATTGCCTGTTTTGTAAGATTGTGGCTGGCGAAATCCCTGCCCAGCTGGTGTTTCAGGACGAAGCCGTCACCGCCTTTTATGACGTGAATCCGCAAGCCCCTGTGCATGTGCTGATTATTGCCAATACGCATACGGCAAGCCATCTTGAAACCGACGATCCCACGATTTATGCCCAAGTCTTGGCAGGGGCGAAAAAAGTGGCTCAACAGCTTAAGCTCACCGATTATCGCTTGGTCATCAATAACGGAGCAGGGGCGGGTCAAAGTGTGTTTCACTTGCATGTGCATTTGATGGCGGGGCGTCCGTTTGGGTGGCCAGCAGGCTAATACCAATTAAACGATCAAATTTCGTATGGCGTCTTCGTTGTCGCTACGATTCTCGATGTGCTTATGTACGTCTTTGTACAATCACACATCTGCGAGTCTAGGCTCCTAGAATAGCCTACTGTACAGAAAACTCTAAACTTGGCTATATAAAGAACCTCAATGCAAAAGCCCTATTTCTTTCGGAGAATGTTCCACCAAAATGGACTTCATTTTCGACACCGCAGACCCCAACCCAATGAACACCGCTTCGGCGATAATGCTATGCCCGATGTTCAACTCAATCAAGCCTGGTAACTCCAAAATCGGACGCACATTGCCGTAATGCAAGCCATGCCCTGCATTGAGCTTAATCCCCAAACGCTGGGCTTCTAAAGCCGCTGCGTGTAAGGCATTGAGAGCCTCTTGAACGCCAACGCCTGCTTCAAAGGCTTCGCAATACTGCCCCGTGTGCAATTCAATATAAGGTGCCTTTAAGTCCGCACAGGCTTGAATTTGAGCGATATCAGGATCCACAAACAGGCTCACAGGCACATTCACCGCCGTTAAACGCTGAATGCTACGCCCCAAGGCGTCCTTATGCGTGATGACATCCAAACCGCCTTCGGTGGTGACTTCTTGACGGCGTTCAGGCACCAGCGTCACCATATCAGGACGAATCGCTTCCGCTAACGCCACCATTTCTTCGGTGTTTGCCATTTCTAGGTTGAGCCGTGTCTTCACCCGACGGCGGAGTTCTCGAATATCGGCGTCTTTAATATGGCGACGGTCTTCACGCAAGTGAGCCGTAATGCCGTCTGCTCCGTGGGCTTCGGCGATGTCGGCTGCGGTGAGGGGATCAGGGTAATGCACCCCACGAGCGTTACGGATCGTGGCGATATGGTCGATATTCACGCCCAATAGGACGTTTGGCAAGCTAGAATCGGTGTGAGACGGCATGGGCTTAATTCCTTACGATAATACCTTTTTTAGGGTTTCAATCACATAGGCTTGTTCATCATCGCTTAATTCAGGGAAAATAGGCAAGCTAAAGACGTTTTCGCACGCCTTTTCCGCCACAGGAAACGCCCCTGCCGTATAGCCCAAATCATGGTGCATGCCTTGTAAATGCAGGGGTATCGGATAGTACACTCTCACCCCCACGCCAAGCTCTTGCAAGCGAGCCACCACGTCATCACGCTTAAAGCCTGAATCCGCTTTTAACGCCACCGTATATTGATGAAACACATGCCCTGCTTCTGCTTGCGTGCGAGGCAATTCCAAAACGGCAAGATCTTGCAAGGCGTTTGTGTATCGCTGGGCGATGCGTTGGCGAGCGTCCCCCCAAGCCGTCAAATGAGGCACTTTGACACGAACCAACGCGGCTTGAAGCTCGTCTAAACGGCTGTTCATGCCTTCATGGGCGTGATCATACGTCGACGTCTGCCCATGCACCCGCAATTGTCGTAAAAGCTGGGCTTTTTCGGCGGAAGAAGTCGTCAACATCCCGCCATCGCCAAACGCCCCAAGGTTTTTGGTGGGAAAGAAGCTAAAGCTCCCCATGTCGCCAAAGCCTCCCACAGGTTTGCCCTTCCATGTGGCATCGACGGCTTGCGCACAATCTTCCACAACCGCCAGATGGTGAGCCTTGGCAAGGGACATCAAGGCATCCATATTGACGGCTTGACCGTATAAATGCACAGGAATAATCGCTTTTGTTTTCGGCGTAATCGCTTTTTCAACGGCGGAAACATCCATGAGATAGGTGGCATCATCGACAATATCGACAAAAACAGGGGTGGCTCCTGCTCGCACAATAGCTTCGGATGTGGCGATATAGCTCATCGGTGTGGTGATGACTTCATCGCCAACGCCGACGTTTAAGGCTCTTAGGGCGAGATAGAGGCTGTCGGTGCCGTTAGCCACGCCGATGCCAAAGCCCGATTCGGTGCGTTCAGCGAGTTCGGCTTCAAGGGCTTTGACGTTGTCGCCCAAAATGTAGATGCCTGATCGCATGACGGTTAAAGCGGCGGCTTCAAATTCGGCTTGCAGGGCGGTGTATTGGCGATCCAACCGCATAATGGGGACGTTCAGAGAGGTGGGGGTATTCGGCATGATGAGGACTCTTATTTTGACGATATGAATCTATTGTACAAATGAAACGTCGAAAATAAAAGCTTTTTACGTCGATATTGAACCTTTCTTTACACCTTCTTTATTTTTTAGGGTTGTACTGCGGTTCGCCTTGCACAGGGATCTCAATCCCTAACGTTTCGACTCGCTTGTAAAAGTCGGAGTCTAAGCCTCTTGGAAGCGTACCTTCATTCGTTTTTACGGCGTCTGCGATGAGTGCCTTAAATTTTTCCGCTAATAGCCAAAGTGTAGCAAACGAAGTTCCTTCACATTTGGAAGCGAGTTGCTTTATAAAGGGCGGATTCAAGTAACAAGTGTCGCAGGGGGTGGCGGTTAAGCCACAGCATGCTGTACCTCCAACGGGGTCTTGCAATTCAAGCACTTGCGAGGACGATTGTTCAGCAAATACGCAATTCGAGCAAGCTCCGCTTCCCCCACATTAGCAAAAGAACTCGATTTCTGCAAGTACTGACGAATCAAACCGTTCGTATTCTCATT
>JBILSS010000072.1:0-10342 GCA_044371965.1 Vampirovibrionales bacterium | reverse complement strand
CCTTCATGGAAGCCTGCGGTATGAATCCGCAAAACGCCCCTATGCTCCGTGAAACCGATTTTTATGTGTCCCATGAAGCCTTGCTCTTGCCTTATGAAGAAAGCTTGACTCGTGTGGACAGCACCACGGGCGAATGGTACTGCTGTAGCGGGCATATGCTATGGATTGGCTACCGCACCGCCCAACTCGACGGTGCTCACCTTGAGTTTTTAAGAGGCGTGCAAAATCCCCTAGGCTTAAAAGTCGGCGTGGGGACTGAAATCGATCAATTGCTGAAAATCTGCGATGTCTTGAATCCGAAGAACGAAGCAGGTCGCTTAAGCCTGATTAGTCGCATGGGGGCAGGCAATGTGGAAAGTCACTTGCCCAAGCTCGTTGAAGCCATGCAAAAAGAAGGGCGTCAGGTTGTGTGGACGTGTGACCCCATGCACGGCAATACGCATACGTCGCAAAGTGGGTTTAAAACCCGTGGATTCGACTCGATTTTGTCTGAAGTGAAGGACTTTTTCGCCGTGCATAAAGCCCTAGGCACGCACGCAGGAGGCGTTCATTTTGAACTCACGGGTCAGGACGTTACCGAATGTATCGGCGGTTTGGTCAATGTTTTGGATGAAGACTTGGGCAATCGTTATGAAACGGCGTGTGATCCCCGTTTGAATGCTCACCAGTCCTTGGAGCTAGCATTTTTAATCTCAAATCTATTAAGATAAGCCTTTTATTCAGGTAATTGCATTTTCGATTTCAAAGAAACCGCCTTATTCGTCGATGCCGTTTCACCATTAGGCGTTTTCGCTGAAGTTTTCGTCGAGCTTTGAGCAGGCGTACTTTGTCGATTCATGTCAGGTTCCGCCACCACTTTTGGTAATTCAGATGCTTTGCCTTTGGCATTTGTCGGCAGGGGACTCATCACAATTTTGGCTTTGGGGGCTAAATTGAGATAGTGAATCGTTTCCAACGCGACTTCCCTAAAGATCGGGGCTGCCACAGTCGATCCCCAACTTTCCGCCATTTTAGGACTATCCACCACCACCATCATCAAAATTTCGGGTGATTCCGCTGGGAAATAGCCGATAAAACTGGTCACCACGCCCCCGCCTGAATAGCCTCCGCCTCGAGCCTTTTTCGCCGTGCCTGTTTTGCCAGCCACGTTAATAAAATCCAAATACGCTGGATGGGTTTTGTTCTTGTCTAAAGCGGTTGTCAACAAATACGTCATGGCGTGAGCCGTTTGGGGCTTGTACACCCGATGCACCTGTTGCGTCGGAATCTTAGTGGCTAAATCTTTAGCGTAACGCTGGGCGTCTTTGGCGTTGTCGGCTTTTACCCCTTTAAATAAGCGAGGCGGTACCCATACACCCCCATTGGCAATGGTATTCACCGCCATCGTCATTTGCAAAGGCGTTGCCATAATGCCGTAGCCGTAGCCTAAAGACGCATGTTGAGAGTCGCTCCACAGGTGATAATCGCTCACCACGCCCTTGGATTCGCCTGTCATAGCAATGCGTGTGGGCTTGCCGAAACCCAAGTTTTTCAACCGCTTAAAATAAGTCGCCGAATCAATCATCATGGCGATTTTCGCACTGGCGATGTTGGAAGAATGTTGCAAAAGGTGGATTAAATCAATGTTACCGGGGTAAGGAAATTTGTTGTAGTCGTAATTTTGAATTGACCAGCCCCCGACCTTCATGCGTCCTGTATCCAAAATGCGACTTTTGGGGTTAATCACGCCTTCATCCAGCCCATTGGCAACCGTCAATATCTTAATGGTCGAACCTGGTTCGTAAACATCAGTAATTGCCCAATTTTTAAGCTCTTCGTACTTGGCTTTTTGATATTTTTCAGGATCAAAATCAGGAAAGGCTGCCAAAGCCAAAACCTCGCCTGTTTGAGGCTTTAGCATAATCAGGGCGGCTCGTTCGGCTTTTGAGCGAATCATGCCTGCTTTCAGCTCTCGTTCAGCGATAAATTGCAAGCGACTGTCGATGGTGACTTGCACGTCTTGAGCATCTGCCACTTGAACAAAATGCTTGAGCGAGCTTTCATCATGCACCAAGGGACGCCCCCTACCGTCGACCAAAAGGGGTTGCTTGCGTTTTTGCATGAACCAATCACTACTTAAGTCATCGAGCTTGGAATGCACGCCTGTGGAAATTTCCGCAGCGTCATTGACATAGCCCAACACGTGAGACGCCAAACGCCCTTGAGGGTATCGACGTAAGGGCTTCTGAAAGGGATCCAGCCCCCCAATACGTTCTTCGCTCAAAAGGACTTGTCCCGTGCGTTTATCTACAGTGGGTTGCCCTGTTTTTTCGTCCAACGAAGGGACTTTTACACGTTCAGCTCGAATAGCGGTAATCGTTTTTTTTTCAAGGTTAGACGCCAATAGTATCGTGGGGTAAGGCAATTGCAATTTGCGTAAGATCTCAGCTTTCGAGTCCTTCAAATGCTTCGCCAACAAAGACGCCACCTGTTCGATGGGTTGTTTCTTGTAATCTCTGGGGTGCATGTAAAGATCGTAGACGAGGGTATCTTGAGCCAAGACGATGCCATTACGATCCACAATTTTCCCTCGATAGACTTGCGAAAGCTGGGTGCGATGCTGGCTTTGGGAGGTTTTACGTCTCAGTTCAGGGCCTTCAATCACCTTAAGCTTGAAAATTTGCCCTGCCATAAGCACAAAGAGTAAGACGAAACCCAATAAAACAAAGGAAAGCCTTGTCGAATCCATAAAGCCCTTAGGCAATGCGAAACGCTTTAACGGCCGACCAGCACGAGGCAATCCGCCTTCATCATCATAATGGTGGCGTTTTTTTGAGCGTCGTGGCTGTGTGGATCGAGTCTTGTTCACGGTGAATCCTAGGGTTTAGAGGGCTTGTCTTTTTATTGTAGAGTAAGCCTCCCAAAAAGAAAAGGAGTTTTATGGTACTAAATCAATGATGTGTTGCAAGCCCGAAATGAATGCTTGAAAACTAATGGATGTATTTCGAGAGTTTAGATCCATGTATTGCCCAACTAAACCAGCATTACTTATTTTTTGAATAGAACGTTTTTTCTGTTTAAGGAGCTTCTTTAATTCATCGAACGCTTGATGATTGTCAGGATTACGATATTTCGCTTTATTTTGAAGTTGCTGTAACGAAACATCATAAGCCAAACCGACGGCTTCTAAATCTCCAAGAAACCAGCTTTCTAATTCTTTACATACAATGCGGATCAAAGTAGAGGGCTTGTCTACACATAGGTTTTGGATCTCTTTTTTAAGGGTTTTACAGTCGTTTGAATCTTGATCAATGAGAATAACAAAACAATCTTCAGGTTGAGTCCAAGCTTTTAACTTACGGGGTATAGAATTGAGTAGATCCGTCTTTCCTTGATGTGGAATGATTTTGTAAGTTAAGGTAGAAAAATGTCTCGGGATGAAAGCCTCTAAAAAGGCTTTCATAGAAGGTTCTTCTACCATAAAGATAAACGCCATTAGGGATCAACACCTTCTAATAATTCTTGCTTCCATAAATATCCCAAGCGATCCCCTGCTTGAGAAAGGGCTTTAATGGTTGAATTTTCAGAAGCTCGCTTAATGGTCGTCACACCATTGCGTTTTACTAAATAAAAAACAGATTCTAAATCAACACCATTTAATAAATCATATGAATGGGTCGTGACAAAGACTTGCCTATTGTCTTTCGTATATTCTTGAAACTCTTCTGCCAATCCTTCCATTAAACTAGGATAAAGCTGATTTTCAGGCTCTTCAATACATAAAAAGGGGTGTGGATTAGGATCGTTTAACAATAGAAGGTACGCAAACATTTTAAGTGTTCCATCTGAAACGTGTTTGGCGGTAAATGATTTGGAAAAGGCACCATCTTGAAATTTCAATACGACTCGATCATAATTTTCTTCGGCTTCAATATGAGTTACGCCAGGGACACGTTTTTTCATTTTGTCCAAAATCGTGTCAAACACATCTCGATGGGTTTCATAAATGTATTTGGTTACTAACGCTAAGTTATCGCCTCGTGAAGAAAGATGCTCCGCATAACCTGCTTCATGTTCAGGTCTAGCTTCTTCAATGTGAAAATCGAAACGACACCAATTTTCAATTACTTTTCTAAACTCACTGACTGTCTTGAATTTTTGGAACTGCCCTAGTCCTTTCAATGCTAAAATATCAGGACTTTCTAGCGTTTGCTCTTCTCGTTCGGCTTCATTTTCTTTTGTTGCAGTGGTATTCTCTTCTACAATTGCATTACCTTTCCCATTTTTAAAGTCTAAAAAATGCCAAGGCTTTCCTCTTCTTCCACGTCTATAGGCGAGAATTTCACTTGATACAAAGGGTTTGTTTTTTTCCATACATTTAATTTCTAATTTATAAGTAACTAAAGGATCATTTGGTGCATTTTTAAATTTAAGTTCAAAGTAAATAGCCTCGTCTTCTTTACCACGAGTCACCGCTTCATTAAACCCACCTTCTTTTTGGAGAGCCACTTTCACATTGTCTTTCAAACAATTTTGTAAAAAATTAAACACACCAAATAAAGTAGACTTTCCTGTTCCATTAGCACCAATAAATACCGCCAATGGAGGCAGGTTTTTGATTTCTACATTTTCAAAGGCTTTAAAGTTTTTTATTTTTAAAGATTCAATTCGCATAGGATATAACTTTCTGTGATGTTGCTTTCGTTTGACCTTAGTTTACACGATATTTAAAAAATGAGAAAGTTTTACAACAAACTACCTAAACATCGATGCCCACTTCGCATCGACTTGAGCCTTGATGTCGTCGCTCATCTCGATTTCGTTCGGCCATTCCCGAGTAAAACCTTCGCTTTCCCACTTCTTGGTCGCATCAATCCCCACCTTACTGCCGTACGCCCAGATCGGCGTGGCGTGATCCAAAATATCCATCGGGCCTTCGGCGAACATCATGTCTCGCTTGGGGTCGGTATTGTTAAAGACATGCCACGCCACCGTGCTGACATCCTGCACATCCACATGGCTGTCCACAATCACGACGTATTTGCTGAACATCAACTGCCCAAAGCCCCACATCGCACTCATCACCTTGCGAGCATGCCCTGGGTAACGCTTCTTAATGCTGACCAACACGCAGTTGTGAAAAACGCCTTCCCACGGCAGGTTCATATCCACAATTTCAGGAATAAAAATCTTCAACAACGGCAAAAATAACTGTTCGGTGGCTTTACCCAAATAGCAATCTTCTTGCGGAGGCTTACCCACAATCGTGGTCATGTAAATCGGATCCTTCCGATGCGTCATCGCCGTGACGTGAAAAACAGGAAAGTCATCGGCGAGCGAATAATAGCCTGTGTGATCGCCAAAGGGGCCTTCCCAGCGAAGTTCATCATACAGCACATAGCCTTCCAGCACGATTTCCGCATGGGCAGGCACGTCTAAATCAACCGTCTTGCATTTGACGGTTTCCACAGGGGCATTTTTGAGAAAGCCCGCCAACAACAACTCGTTCAAGCCCTTCGGCAAGGGAGCCGTTGCACTATAAATCACGGCAGGATGCGCCCCCAACACGACCGCCACTTCCAGCCGATCTTTCCCCGACTGCTTGGAGTTTTCGTAGATGTCATTGCCATCGTGATGCTTGTGCCAATGCATGCCTGTGGTGGCGTTGTCGTACTTTTGCAGGCGATACATCCCCACGTTGCGGTCGCCTGTGATGCTGTCTTTGGTGAACACCGCTGGTAGCGTTATGAAAGAACCGCCATCTTCAGGCCAGCAGGTCAACACAGGGATTTTATCGAGCATAGCTTGGGAGGGGTCGGTAATCACGACTTCTTGGCAAGGGGCGACGCTTCCTTTAAATTGACGTGGAAAGACGTGCCGTAATTCCGTGTATTCAGGAAGCATGGCGAGCTTGTCCCACATCGAACTTGAGGAGAGAGCCGCAAAATCGGGCTTGGCGTACTTGGCGATGCGGGCTTGCAACTCTTCAAAGGAGCGTCCCCCCAGTGCCATAAGCGTGCGTTCATAGGAACCCACGGCGTTGATCAAGACAGGCATATCATAGCCTTCAACATTGGTAAAAAGCAGGGCTTTGTTGAGGCATCCTTGCGATTTAGAGACTCGGTCGGTGATTTCCGCAATTTCCAAGTGAGCCGACACAGGCGTGTCAATCTCGATGAGTTCACCAGCGTCTTTCAGCAGTTGAATGAACTCTCGCAGGTCTTTATAGGGCTGAACGAATTGCTCGTTAGGCATGGGGAACTTGGACGAGGGGGCAAGCGCTTCCTTCGCCGCTTTTGCAGACGCATTCGCTTTTTGAGTATTCAAAATCGTTTTAAGTGTTTCAAACATGGGGGGTTACCTTTATGATTATTAAATATCGGCGAAAATATCGGCGTAACGCTTAAAGAAAACGCCGTCTTGTTTACGTTCGCCTTCAATGTGTAGTTTATGAGGAACAACAATCTCTAGCTTGATGAGGTCTTGCAATAAGCTTTTTGCGGTATGAGGCGTCACCTGTAAGTGTTCAGAAACCATTTTTGTGGTTGCATAAGGGACTTTATACAATTGTTCAAGCACGCGTTGAGCATTTGTGGCTTTCGCTCCTAAGCCGATGATGGCTTCCTGACATTCAAGTTGCAAGGTATTAAAGGCTTGGTAAATATCATACGTATTTTTCGTCGCACTAATAATAGATTCTAAAAAAAATAAAATCCATTCTTCCAAACTACCTGTAAGGTTTGCACTTCTAAGGGAAGCCACATAATGTTCTTTCTGTTTTTCAAAAATGTTGGATACATTTAGCCAAGGTTGATCTAACACTTTAGCATCCAGCAATTGAGCCAAGATTAACATGCGTCCCACTCGACCGTTACCGTCGAGAAACGGATGAATGGTTTCAAATTGATAATGCGTCAACGCTATTTTGATTAGCACAGGAATTTTAAGGGCATTGTTACTCCAAAATTCGCAAAGGTCTTTCATTAAGTCATTCAATTCATTTGGATGGGGTGGAACAAAGCGAGCCGTCTGGATAGAGGCTCCACCAATCCAGTTTTGACTTCGCCTGATTTCTCCAGGTTTTTTATTATACCCCCTGACACTATCTAATAATGTGGTATGAAGGTGACAAATTAAACGTTCACTAATCGGCAGTTCTTCTAGTAATGATTTTATTTGATGTGAGGCTTTAATGTAATTATAAACTTCTTTTCTATCTTCTTTTTGTGTCGTATTTAATGTGCTGTCTTCTGGCAATAGAGCTTCGGTAAAGGTTGTACGAGTTCCTTCCATTGCAGAAGACATGACTGCTTCATGTTTAATAATCATGTTAAGAAAAAGATACGAATTTCTCACATTTTGGGAATGTGCATTTAACTGAGTAATCGATTGCCACGCTTTTTCAAGCATGAGATAAATATCAGGGTTCGTAATTTGAAAACCTTGATTTAAATAAGTGGGTAGAAAATACTGATAAGCAATACTTTCGGATTCATGATTGAGATTTATAAATAATTCAGAAGCAGGTTTTAATGTTCCATACATAATGTCATCTCTCCAGTACACCAAATAAGAGTTTCATTGTAATTTTACATTAAAAATTGCATTGAACAAGAATCTCATTGTAATTTTATGTTAAAAATTACATCGAAGAAGAATCTCATTGTAATTTTTATGCCAAAATCACATTTTACAAAGTCGTTAAGACAGCTTTCAAAGCATCGTGCTTGACCATGCCCTGTTCGCCAAAGCGAATGATGCCTGCTTTGTCAATCACATAGACCGTGCGTTGCGTACCACCATCCGATTTAATGACGGAATAGTCGCTTGCCATGCTTTTTTCAGCATCCACCAAGATTGGGAATTGATAGCCGTATTTTTCCGCAAAACTTTCGTGAGACGTCAAGCTCCCAAAATTGGAGGCAACAATAGCGGCATCTAAGCCCTTGAATTCAGCGAGTTCGTCTTGCAAAGCACACAATTGCTTGGTGCATCCTGGGGTTTTGTCTCGTGGGTAAAAGACCAACACAAGGTTCTGCCCGTTGAAATCAGCCAAGCTCAAAGTCTTGCTTACTTCAATGCCACTGGCTGGTAGATTAAAATCAGGGGCAGGCGTCCCCACTGCAAGGGGCTTTAGGTTAGGATCTGGTTTGGGAAATGCCATGGGGAATCGTCCTTTATTGTTCTGTAAACTCAGTAACCCCAATTTTAGCACAAGTCTTGTAACAAAACGTTAAAAATCTATTCAGAATAGGGTTATTTTAGATTCAATATAATATACTAAATTAAGTAAGTAAATAAAAGAATACATCCAGCGAATAATGTATTTTAGCTAAACATGGCTTAAACTGAAGAAGAAAGTATTAGAATAGCAGTAGACTTCATTTGAACACGTCGCTTCTATGCAAATCCCTGTTTTTAATCCACTCACACAATTTTGACGAGGAACACACCTGTATGCAACATCCAAGTCGTTTTCAGCACTTTTTTGACGAATTACCCTTGGGTGAATCGCAGTTAAGCAACGCCAAAGGCGAATTCATCACTGTTGTGAAAAGTGATGCCACTGTCACGCTTTCCAAAGAAGACCTCATTCGTCACACGCCACAAGCGACCGCCAAACGTTTGCATTTTAGCTTTACGCCGTCTCAAGAACTCGCAGGGGCGTATGCCTTAAGCGACTGCTGGGAAGAAGCGGATGAAGAGCATCACTACCCCGTGTCTCACACCAATCAATTTATCGCCGAATGTATGATCGCCGAAGTGATGCAGCATCCGCAAGCCATTTTGGCATAAATTCAGCTAAAGTTTACCAGATTCTATTTAATTTCCCGAAACCCCCATATTCCCGTAACGGACTTCTCTTAGAAGTTCGTTTTGTTTAGGGAAGCCTATAGAAAGCTCCTCGTCATAAGGACTATGAATAATCGTCAAAGGGGCATCCAAGCGAATGCGGATGAGTTGCCCTGGGGTCATGCGTTGATGTTCCCCCATCGCACGAGGCCCTTCAGGCATCACACGGTTAATCATGCCAATGCCCATTATTTCATAACGAATTAAACGACCGTTCATGGGTTTGGTGACTTTGCCCCCCATTAAGCCCGCATCTTCCATGCTCGTGAATAAGGTGGCGTCTAGGGGGATTTCTTCCCCTTCCAAGGTTTCAAGGGCGTGTGCTTTGATTTTCATAATGGCGTCTCGCCCTTGCATCGGAGCCATCACATCTTCAATATGCCCATATACACGAGTCCCCTTCGGCAAAACTTTCTGATTATTCACCCAAACATCATGGATGATTCGCATGCTGAAGCTGTCGTTAGGCTGATTGTATTGGGTATTGAGCATGGCTTCTAAACTGCTGACAAAGGTCGTACCCACCGCTAGGGTATATTGACTTGTTTTGGCATCAATGACTTCAATCTTAGCTGGCGAAGCAGACTTGCGTTTGTCTTTACCATCGTCGGCGAAGGTATCCAGTGGGCTGTAGAAGATACCAAAGGACAAAAGAACAGTGGTAAGACTGAAAAATTTAAACATGTTCATGAAAATGCCTTTTTCTCTAAAATCGAACAACTTTCAATCAACATAAACCCCCTTCACCTAAATAGACGAGCGACTTCGAGAAAACCCTGCTTCCCACCGAAACATCCACAAGAGAGAACCCCCTGTTTTGTGGAGAAACCCCTGATGTTAAGTCCCGTTGCCTATCCGAATACCTATCCCCAACTTTCAAAGCCTAATTCAAAATCCAAAACCTTGAGCCTGCCTCAAATTAGTTTGGATGAAGAACGGCAACGTTCTCAACAAAACACGCCTGTGGAAGAAGAACTTGAAGAAGCCTTGCCACGCTTCAATTCAAACGAGGCCTTTTCACGTTCTTTTGTAAATCCCAGCTTGCAAGATGCCATAGGCCTGTCGGATTTAGAGCGTCCTGCGAAAACAAAAAATGCCTTCAACAGCTTAAACGCAAGCGTTTCCACCGAAGCCTTACCTGATGAAGTCATGCTTGACACCGTGCGTAAACGTCAAGCCAGCCTCGCCATTCGTACGCAAGATGTCTATAATGACTTTAAGAAAACAGCTCAACTACTTGGAGCCGACGGATCTTTCGACGACTTATTACACAGCCATTTTACGCTCGTAAATCAAGAAGCCATAGAATCCTTGCCAGATGACAAATGGATTAAAACCGTTTTGACTCGCTTGGCGACGTATTTGGACAAAAAGGTTTCTAGTACGCTGGACGAAGAATCCAATGTGGTGGGGGAATGGTTAGACGCTCTCTTCACCCAACCCATTCAATGGACGCCTATGGACTTGGATGCTAAAGTTCAAGCATCTAGCACGTCCACGCAAAATGTCG
>JBILSS010000182.1:0-3046 GCA_044371965.1 Vampirovibrionales bacterium | reverse complement strand
AAATGAATCCCCTTGAGCTAAACCCGTGGCTCTTGAAGGGGGCTTGCCTCTTTGCCATTTGCAGCATTGCGTTTTGGCGACAATTCCCCCTGTGGATCAAACGCTTGGGGCTTGGGATGCTGGTGGCATTTTTGGGATTCATCCTCGCCTTGCTTCGTTTTCAGCCTGTGCATGTGCCTGATTATTTGGACGCCCAATACCTGCGATTACCTGGAATAATCCTGCCCCACGAAAAAGGGATGCTCTTGGAAACGACCCATCTCGACACGCCCACGCCTGTGCGTGTTTTGCTCAAAACACGGGACAAGTCACACATTCCGCTTGGTAAGCTCACCTGCGTGTCAGGTTTTTTCCAGATCGGGCATACGCCTCGTTTTTTAGGAGATTTCAATGAATCGCATTACTTGCAAAGCATGGGGATTGCTGGCACGCTCACGCAAGCGACTATCGATGAAGACTGCCTAGAACGCCTGCCCCTTGAAGCGTCCGACAAGCCCCCAACGTGGCTGGAACGGCAGAAGGCACGGCTTGAATCGGTGATTTTAGACAAACGTAACGGCTATGTGGCGTTGCTCGAAAAAACGCTCGGCACGGACGCTGGTCGCCTCATGGGAGGCATCGTGCTAGGCGACAGGGCGAGTCCCCTTCCAAAAACGCTCAAGCAGGCGTTTATTAACACAGGGCAGATCCATTTGGTGGCAGCCAGCGGCATGAATGTGGCGATTATCGCGGCGGGCTTGCTGTTTTTGCTCCGCCCCATCCCCCGCTTCCCACGAGGAGGCGCCTTTGCGATCGCCAGTTTGGGCGTGCTGGCTTATGGCGTGGCGACAGGCTTTCCGCCGTCGATTCTTCGGGCGGTGGTCATGTGGTTTTTCGGTTTGTGGATTAAATACCTCTTCAAGCCCTTGAGTCCCCTCTTCTTGCTGATGCTGGCGATAAGCGTGTTAAGCCTGATGCAACCGTATTTATGGCTCAACTTGGGCTTTCAACTTTCGGTGTTGACGACCTTTGGCATCGTCACCCTGTTTACGTCGATCGAAGCGATCCTCAAGCGAAAAGGCTGGAATGCCAAGCGAAACCTGATTGCTGGGCTAGTTTCCGCAGGATGCCTCACCGCTGTGGCTCAATTGTATGCCACGCCTCTGATTTTGCAGGTCTTCCACAAAACGCCTTTGCACGCCGTGTTGATGAATCTGTTGAGTGGGATTTTGGTTGCCCCCCTCACACTTTGGGGATTCGCCAGCTTCGGGATTTACACCTTGTCGCCCACGCTAGCAAGCGTCTGCCTGTTGCCTAGCCAATTTCTACTAAACGTCCAAATCGCTTGGACGCTATGGGGAGCCAGCTTGCCACACTTGCAATTCGCCGTACCCACGCTCCCCACCGCATGGATGCTTACGGCTTACGCCGTTTTGCTAAGTCTGCCGTGGTTGCCGTGGGGGTCGTCGTTTTGGAAGAAACACCCCACACTGAAAATTGTCACTTATAGTGGCATTAGCCTAATAAGCCTTGCTTTAATCCTTTTCCCTCTGTATTGGGACGCCACCCGTTTTGAGCGATTTCCCCAAGAAGCGTGGGTGTCTTTACCTATCGGCAAAACCCTGCGACACGACGGCATTCGGATTCTACATTATAAAGAAAAACACGAAATTCACAGCATTTTGTTTGTGGAAGCCCCATTATCCAGCTTTGAATTGACGGATGTGGCTCGATACATGGACGCTCAGCACCTCAATCCGCCTGAAGAGGTGGTGTTCTTGGACGCCTCAAGCTTCAAGGGCTTGCAGAAGAAAGCCGAGAAAAAGAAGAAGCAAAAGTCTCGTAAAAAGGCGAAGAAAAAAGCGAAGAAAAAACACAAATTGACGGATGCTCAAAAACAGCTCAACCGTGTCCAAAAAACAGCCCAAACCATCGCCAAAGGGGATGTTTCGCTATTGCTAAAAGAAGGCAATACGCTTGTCAATCAGCATAAAAAGGATGCCTTGGCGTCTGACGAAGCGGTGTATATTGCGGCATTTTTTGAAGATGCCAGCAGGTATTTAAAGCTTCCGAAGTCTGTTGCAAAAGCCCAAAAACTCTTTACGACGGATCCCTTTGAAGAGGCTTCTCTTCCTCCGCAAGCCTTGCAGGTGATGAAGAAAGAAGCTAAAGAAACGAAAGACAAAACTAAAGAAACTAAAGGTTTAGTTTCGGACGCTAAAGCCCAAAAGCTAAAGAAACTAAAGACAAAAGCTAAAGAAACTAAAGAAACGAAATCTTTAGTTTTGAAAACTAAAGAAACTAAACATAAAAAGCTAAACAAACTAAAGAAACTAAACATTAAAACAAAAAAAGCTAAACATCTTCACAGAACGACGACAAAAACGAAAGAACGCCACGCAGAAAGGCTTCGCCGTTTTGAAAGCGATCTGCATCAGCAGTGGGCGAGCGTCCGTTTCACGACCTTGAATCAGCATGCGACGTCGCTTTTACAGTGGAAGGCGTTGAATCATAAGTCTTACGAATTAACGTTCGCTCGCCTTGGCTTTAGGTTGCAGGGGCGTTGGGAAGCTTATAAAACAGCGAAAAGCGTTCGCTATCGCTTGATTTGGGAAAGAATATAAGAAGGCTTGTCGATTTTATTTTTTAGCGTACAATAAATAGTGTCGACATTTCTCAAAAGGGGATTGATTCAGATGATGAGTTTGAAAAACTGGTTTGAACAACGTCGTAAGCAATCGACCGCACACCTAGATGCCGAAGGCATGAACCGTGTCGAAGACGCCCAATACGCCAAAATATGGACAAAATGCGTCAGTTGCGACGCCCAACTCACCAAAACCGACCTACGAGCCAACCTAAACGTCTGCCCCAAATGCGGATACCACCACCGTATTTCCGCCAAACGACGCATCAAACAGCTCACCGATGCCTTCCACGAACTCGATGCCCAGCTTTCTCCGCTGGATCCACTCCACTTTACGGACACCGAAGCCTACACCGTGCGTCAAGCTGAAGCCGAAAAGAAGTCCAAGCTCAAGGACGCCGTGATTACAGGCATTGCCAA
>JBILSS010000181.1:0-3050 GCA_044371965.1 Vampirovibrionales bacterium | reverse complement strand
TTCCCATTGCACGACGTCCGCAAAATGTCTCGGAAGCCTCGCATTTAGTGCGTTGACGTCTGTTTTGTGGCATTTCCGCATTTTGGTTAGGAAGCATATTCTCTTATTTCCATTAAATTTAATGATATTTTGACGATGAACTTCGGTTGGGAGGTTCTTCGTTGAGGCGTTCGGTACCGTCGGGTCGATGGCTTGTATCAGCTGTCCCAATATGTAGTTAGGACTTTGGGGGTCGCTGTTGCTTAATTTTCCAAAAACAATGGGTTCTGTGGATTCTTTCAATTCTTGAGCCAAAGGTGTAAAAGGAATAACCGAATGCGTGCTTCGCTTATTTCCCATGCCTGTTTGGATTTCTAAGCCCTTGGTTGCTTTATCTTCAGTGATATGAATTTCGGCGTTTTCAGGCGTGTAATCTTCTAAACTCGCCACGATTCTCGCCATAATTTCACGATACACGGCTTCAATTTTTGCATAGGGTTGCTGTAGCTTTTCATCTAACTTAAGACGATAAAAATCCGTATTTTTAGTGATGGCTGTATTGATTTGTTCAGACTTTAGCGTTTTCTGTCCCATAGCGGAACTAACTTTTGTCAATTGGTCGTCCATCAACTTGCGAGAAACTGTTTACCCGCTTCGTTCACATAGCCGCCGTCTCGTTGGGTGGCTTGGGTGGGTTTCGCTTGAAACGCAGGTCGTTGTAATGGTAGTTGTCGCATAAGAGTTCGCCTTGTATTAGAGAAATGAAAAGAAAGATATTATTTCACTATACATAATACAAGTTAAAAATCAAGAGAAATTCATAAAATTCGAGCAGACGGTTTTTTAAGACTTTCCACAAACAGGTCTAAAAGTAAGCGAATTCTTTTAACGGGCATCAGGAACATAATACATATTATCAGACGTTATATTGGTGTTTTTGACAAGCATAAATATCACCCTGTCGTATCGTTTTTCTGGGGTCGTAATCATTATAGAAAGCTCTGCAAAAGTTCAAGTCGGATGAAGATTCAAGGAAAAACAAACGGCTTTTGAGGCGTGTACATAGACGTACACAACGCTGATTGCTTGCAATCACTCGCGAAGCGAACAACGGCTTTTTTTGTTGATTGCTTGCAATCACTCACGCTTCGTGCACATGAAGATTCGCCGAATGGGACTTTCGCAGAGCTTTCTATAGCCGAATTAATAATTTTCTGTACAGTGTCTATACGTTGTCGCTACGATTATTTTGTTCTGTTATGTAGGTCGCTCTACACGCCCTCACAAAATAATCTAGGCTCCTAGTCTAGCCTACTGTACAAAAAACTCTAAATTCAGCTATACAAAACGAGAAAAAGTCGCAACGCCTCCAAAAAGCTACCCCTAAAACGATAAGCTAATCGCTACCGCCACCGCATTCGCCGATGCCCAACAGTGCTGGAAGTTAAATCCCCCTGTCATGCCATCCACATTTAGTAATTCACCCACCACATACAAATGGGTGTGGTGCTTGGCTTCTAGCGTTTGTAAACGCAAGGCATCTGATTGGACACCGCCAGCGGTGACGAACTCTTCCTTGAACACGCCCTTGCCGTCCACCGCCAAAGGCAAGTGATGAATCCCTTCCACGAGCTGGTTTAGCTCTTTTTTCGAGACATCACACCACTTTTTGTCCAGCGGAATATTCAACTGCTCTAAAATAAGTTCCCAGTATCGCCACGGCAGGGCTTCATGGGGCTTGATGTTTTTCACATCTCGCTTGTGATTTTCCGCCTGAACGCCAAGCAGGGCAAGGCGTGTGGCGTCTTGCGTCTGCGTGGGCAGGGCATCGACAAAGAGCGTCGCCTTGTACTTGGACGCATACAGCTCCACAGCGGATCGTGCGGAAAGCTTCAAAACGGCAGGCCCACTCACGCCCCAATGCGTCAACAAAAACGGACCGTTTTGCTTAAAGGGCTTAGCGACGTGGGGTATCTTCAAGGTGAGTTCAACAGCGTCCAAACTCACGCCAGCACAGGCGTGAAGGCGATCGTCTTTCACGCAAAAAGTAAACAAGGACGGCACCAAGGGCGTCAACGGCAAGCCTAGCGATTCGGCGAGCCTGTAGCCCTGTTCTTGCGAGCCTGTCGCCAAAACCAAGCGTTTGGCGTGAAAGATCTTGCCTGTTTGCGTGACGATTTCAAAGGCATCTTCACCCGCTTCACCCGCGTTTCGTTCAGCCGAAACAGCGGATTCATTGTAGTGAATGGGGACGTTATAGCGTTTCAGCTCACTCAAAAACACCTCGATGATTTCTTGCGAGTCGTTGCTTTTGGGGAAGACTCTGCCGTCGGCTTCGGCGACGGTTTCGACAAAGTGGTGCTTGAGCCATTGTCGCATATCGTTGGGGCTGAAGGCTTTGAGTTGCCCTTTGACTTGCTTGTGTTGGCGTGGGTAGTGCTTGAGCAGGAAGGCGACGTCTTCGGAATCGTGGGTGACGTTACAGCGTCCGCCGCCGGAGACCTTGACCTTTTGCAAGGCGTGGCTTTGCCGTTCGAGGATGGCGATGGTGAGGCTGGGGTCTTCTTCTTTGAGTCGTAGTGCGGTGAAGCATCCTGAAGCCCCTGCACCGATAATGAGAACGTCTAGCATGTGGTGTTTGCCTTTATTGTTTTTAGCTTTACCGCTTCTCCCTTTAGGAGAAGCGGTAAGACAAAGCATAATACAAAATACACTTCATAACAATAATATGGAAGTATTTTAAAGCAGACGTCAACGCACTAAATGCGAGGCTTCCGAGACATTTTGCGGACGTCGTGCAACGAGAATGATGCGACGAGGTGGGGATAAGAACCTTTCTTATTCACGAAGTGAATCTTCACCTTTAGGAAGGAGAGGTTGGGAGAGGAAACCAACGGTTTTCTTTCCCAAGAGAAAAAGTTTACTTTTTCGACTTGAAGGGGGGATTTTCAAGGGGGGACGAAGGGGAGGAGAAACGCAATGCGTCCTTCCCCGTCCCCCCTTGAACGCATTTAGAGGTGTCGGAGAACCTTTGTGCGAACAAAGGTCTCTGACGTCACCAGCTATAAACG
>JBILSS010000071.1:0-10410 GCA_044371965.1 Vampirovibrionales bacterium | reverse complement strand
GAGCCGCAACCGTGGGATCCACATACAAAAAGTTCTTAGAAAAGGTAATCGACAAAATACACATCGCCACGATTGCGGAAAACAACAAGGCGAGTTTTGCCATAGCATGCCATACGGCGGTATGTTGCCGAATATAGGCAAAGCCTTCCTTGAGTTCAGACGTAAAGCGATTCACGCTTTCTTGCATCGTACGAGGCTTAGTGGTATCGACACGATCAGGCAAGGCGACGTTTTTGTCGATGCGAAGTCCAAACAAGCAAAGAGCCGCCCCCATAAAGAGCAAACTTAACGCCCAATGCACTTCTTCTAGGCTCATCCATTCAATCAGCGGATCGCCAAGGGCAAAGCCCACAATCACGCTTGCCATCATGGTGGTGGTAAACAGTGAATTGGCGGAAAGCAATTGGGATTTTGGCACAATGGTGGGAATCGTGGCGGATTCAGCAGGCACAAAAAACTGGGTAACACTAGACAGTAAAAACGCCAAGACATACAGATAAACCAAGCCTGCTTCTGCCATTTGAGGCAGGGCAAAGACCAAGAGGCCTCGAATGAGGTTGATGGCGACTAGCGTCATGCGACGGGGCCAACGATCCACAAAAACGCCCGCAACCGCCGTCAGTAAGATCGCTGGAATCGTAAAAGCGACGTACAAGTAACTGGTAAAGCGTTCATCGCCTCCGTAAAGATGCGTGATATAGGCGACAAAGACCACGAAAATAATACGATCCGCCAGTTGGGACAAGACCTGCGACCACCACAGACTCATAAACGACGCATTCTTCAAAATAGACCCGTCTTGTGGGGCTGTCGCTTCTTCTACAGTGGGATTTGGGGCTTCGAGTAGTGGCATAGACAAGCCTCTTTCAGTCTAAAAAGTATATTCCAAGTTTATCATCTAATGAAAAACGTATTGACGCAAGGCACGAGCCAAAATATCGGCAGACGCTTCCCATGAAAACGTTTGAGCTTGCTTAAAACCCTTGTGAATCAAGTCCATACGCAAGGGGGCATTTTCTTCTAACTGTAAAATGGCGTTTTGCACCTGTTCAGGGCGATCAGGATCCACATACAAAACCGCTTGCCCGCACGCTTCAGGGATCGCCGTTAAGTTCGTGGCAACCACGGGGCAACCTTGCGTCATGGCTTCCAGCGGAGGCAACCCAAAGCCTTCAGAACGTGACAAATACAACAGCCCCCGACTTTCGTGCATAAGCGTTGCTAGTGTTTCATCGCTCACATAGCCGAGTTCTTTGATAATGCCGAGATCCGTCGCTTTTTTGACAAGGTCTTCAAAATCTTCACTAAAATAATGGATTTTTCCTGTCAACCACAATTGGCTCGTCAAGGCTTGGCGTTCATGCAAGGCGATCATGGCTTCAATGGCAGTATCAATGCCCTTTCGAGCCTCATAACGCCCTGTATACAGAAAGTAAGGCTGAGTTTCGGAAAGGGCTAAAGGGAGGCGTCCGTGTTTTTTGGGGAGTGTCGACGCATTCGGCACCACGACGATGTCATTTCGACTGGTGAAATGGCGTAGAATCTGCGATTTGGAATACTGCGACACCGTCATCACGAAGGCACAGGCATCGATTTCATCTTGAATTCGCTTGATATAACGTTCCCGACGCTCACCTTCAAGGTAGCCGTCGACTTCTAAGGGCAAGACATCGTGTAAGGTCATAAAGGCTTTACGAGGAAACGGAAAGTTTGATGTGCCGAAGGGGATGCGTCCGTTATTGGGGAAGTGAATGGCGTGTACGTTAGGCATCCATGAGAGGGGGGTCAAAATGAGCGAACGCCATATTTCACGTACAGGGGAATCGCCAAAGGGCAAGTCTTTCATGCCTTTAGGCAGAGGGTGCTGTAATTTTTGAGATCGCCGAATCGCCACGACGTTGAAGTCATCGGCGTATTTTTTGCAAAAGGCGTCGTACAATCCCCATGTGGCTTTGGCAACACCGCCAAAGGGGCGTATAAAGCATTCGGCATCGAGGTAAATTGTGTGAGGGGACGGCATAATTATTCTTTTCTCAATCAAATCTTTATTTCAAATATAGCATAAAAACAGGAGGCTAATTGCAAGGTTTCGTGTATAATAGAGGTTCATTACCCATTAAATTAAAGAGAATCGTCTATGTCGTCTTCCAAAACGCCTCAACTCAAATTTTTAGTCCTGCTGATTCTACTCGCAGGGGCTGGCTTTTATGCGGTGAAGCATCCGCCTAGCTTAGGACTCGACTTAAAAGGTGGCACTCGCTTGACCCTAGAAGCCATCCCTAACGAGCAAGTCAAAAGCATTACGCCTCATGTGATGGACAGCCTTCAACTCGTTATTGAACAGCGGGTCAACAAGTTTGGTGTTTCTGAAGCGATTGTGCAGAAGTCGGGAGACTCTCGCTTGCTGGTGGAAATCCCGGGGATTAAAGATCCTGAAGAAGCCAAAAACCAGCTCGGCAAAGTCGGTTTGCTGGAGTTTAAGCGGAAGAAAAACGGCAATTGGGCAAATACTGATGTAACAGGTCGTGATTTAAAAGTGGCTCGTTTGGATCAAGATCCTATGGGCGGTTGGATGATCGGCTTTGAACTTACAGGCGAAGGGGCTAGAAAATTTGCCACACTTACCACCGATATGGCAACGCAAAAAGAGCCGCTTGCCGTCTTCTTTGACGGACAATTGGTGTCGTCTCCTGCGGTGCAGGACGCCATTTTAAGTGGCTCGGGTCAAATCACAGGTGATTTCAGTAAAGACGAAGCCAAAACCATTGTCGATACGCTCAATGCAGGTGCCTTGCCTGTCAATGTGGAAGTCGTCGAAGAAAGCACGGTCGGTGCTTTATTGGGTGAAAACTCTTTGTCTCAAAGTTTGAATGCAGGTATCGCTGGCTTGCTCGCCGTGTTGGTTTTTATGATTGGCTATTACCGCAAACTAGGACTCGTCGCCAATGTGGGCTTGGTCGCGTATACCTTATTAAGTTATGTCGCCTTAATGCTGGTGGGCGTGACCTTTACGCTGGCTGGGATTGCAGGCTTTATTTTGTCGATCGGGATGGCGGTGGATGCGAACATCTTGATTTTTGAACGCACGAAAGAAGAGATTGCTCAAGGAAAAGTCTTTAAAAAGGCGTTGTCTCTGGGTTTTGACCGAGCCTTGCCGTCTATTTTAGACTCCAACATTACGACCCTCATCACCTGTGCCGTCTTGTGGAGCTTGGGGACAGGCTCTGTGAAAGGCTTTGCCGTGACGCTCGCACTAGGTGTTGCCATGAGTATGTTTACGGCATTGACGGTGACTCGTACCATTTTAGAATTGGCGTTAGGGGCTGAAACCCATTCACGCATGACATTTTCAAAAGGATAATCCGCTATGACACTCATCACCAATACTGAAACGACTAGTGCGGTTCAAGAGACAACCGTTGCTTCCAAGCTCAAATACTGGGTGGATATTGTCAAGTATCGTGCCGTGTATTTATGGATTGCGGTTGCCATGATGATACCGGGTTTGGTCTTTATGGGATTGAACATCGCCGAAACCCCGACACATTCACCGCTTAAGCTGGGCATTGATTTTGTGGGGGGAACGCTGACCGAAATCCACACGCCACAAACCGTGAAACAAGAAGACTTACCGCAGATCGCTCATGCCTTGGACGCCTATGAAATTGAAGATGCCGTCGTGCAAATCAATACGCCGATTAAAGTCAATCAAAAAGAAGCAGGGACGGTACTTTCCATTCGCACCAAAATGCTGGATGCTCCCCAAATTAAAACGCTGGATGCCACGCTTAAAAACCACGTCGGTGATTTTCAGCTCTTGCAGCGTAATACGGTCGGACCAACGCTCGCTAGTGAACTTCTCACCAATGCGTTGTTGGCTCTAGGCTTTGCTTACTTGCTCATTACAGGTTACCTCACCTATCGCTTTCAGTTGGATTACGCCATTTGTGCCTTAGTCGCCTTATTGCACGATACTGTGATTGTGCTAGGGATCTTTGCAGGCATGGGATACCTCGCTAATGTAGCGGTGGATAGCCTCTTCATTACAGGAATTCTAACCGTCATTGGCTTTAGTGTGCATGACACGATTGTGGTTTTTGATCGTTTGCGTGAAAATAATCGCTTGATGTTTTCGCAGAAAAAGCCGTTTTCTGAAGTGGTGAATGTGTCGATCAATCAGACCTTGGCTCGTTCGATTAACACTTCGTTGACCGCCTTATTGCCTTTGGCGACGCTTTACTTCTTTGGTGGGGAAAGCACGCAGAACTTGGTGCTTTGCATGGGCTTGGGGATCATCATTGGGGCGTATTCGTCGATTGCGATTGCGTCGTCGCTTCTCTGCTGGTGGCGTGAGTCTCAAGAAAAACAGAAGGCAACGGCTCAAGCGGATGCATAACGTGTAACGAAAAGTTACAATCAAGCAAGAAGTCCAAATGTGATTGTTTTATTAGGGTAAGTATTCTTAATAACCCCCACATTGGAATCCCTCGCCATGATTAGTAAAATCCCTTCATATACACAACAATGGACAAGCTCCACGTCTAAAACAGAACCAAGCAAAGAAACCGCTAGCTGGACGGTCGCCAAAGCAGCGGCTCCCAAACCTGTCGAAGCTCCTCGCACAGAAACCCGCCCTCAAACAGAGGTCACGCCTGCTCGAACAGACCTCACGCCAAAACTCAACCCCTTGGGATACGGTAACCCCACGATGCCAAGCAGTAATTTTAATTCCTCTATCTTCAAGCCTCCTACATTAAATACACCCCAAGCAATAGATACATGGCAAACCATTCAAGCCAACACTTTTATGCCTGTTCCGCCTAGCTTGGGTGGTGTCCCTTTGAATACAACCACAGCAATGAATCCCTATGGCGGAGCAAATGGCTCGCTCGGCACGAACTTGCTTACGGGTCTATTCAGTAAACTAACGTAACAATTTCGTTACATAGATAAAAACATTGACGTGGACGTTAGGGTTTTGTTAGACTGATTTTAAAGAAGATCGGGACTTGTCTGATGCCTGTTCTAAAATAGTCTGCTTGGTAAATCTATGTCTGCTCTGTCGTCTGTAAAATTAGCTCTAAAATCATCCGATGCCTTGATGACCATTGGCACCCTTGCCAAAGCCTGCGGTGTCACCGTGCGTGCTTTGCGGTATTACGAAGAATTACAGTTGATTTGTGCGACGCAACGTAGCGAAGGGGGCTACCGCCTTTACGATGCGTCCACCACCAAGCGGATTGCGGCGATCGTTACCTTGCAGGACTTGAACTACTCGCTCGACGATATTTTGGAGATACTCGGCGTGGCGGAGCAAAGCAATACCTTGCCTTTAAAGGCTCAACGTATTGAACGTAGTCGCCAGCTCTTAGAGCGTCAGCATCAATGCTTGAGCGAAAAACTCATAAGCCTTACGGCGTTACAAGCCGATTTGGCTAAACGTTTGGCGGTGCTTGAGACGCAATGTACCCCTTGCGAAGCCCATAACCCCGATGCTGGGGCGTGTCAAAGTTGTGAACATCAAGACACCCATTGGCATTAAAATTTGCATTAAGCCCCATTAAAATTACTAGCAAAAAAGGATTCCCCATGACCAGCACCCTAGACGTCATTAACGAAGATTATAAATACGGCTTTACCACTGATATGCCCATGGAAACCTTTGCTAAGGGCTTAAATGAAGACGTTATTCGTGCGATTTCAGCCAAGAAAAATGAACCCGACTGGATGCTCCAATTTCGCCTAGATGCTTACAAACAATGGCAAAAAATGGAAGAGCCTACGTGGGCGGATGTGGATTACGATCCCATTGATTACCAAGCCATTAGCTATTATTCTGCTCCGAAAAACTTGCCCAAAAAGCAAAGTTTGGATGAGGTGGATCCTGAATTGTTGGCGACGTTTGAAAAGCTTGGGATCCCTTTGAATGAACAGAAGAAGCTCGCCAATGTCGCTGTGGATGCCGTCTTTGATAGTGTTTCCATTGCCACGACCTTTAAAAAAGATCTCGCCAAGCACGGCGTGATTTTCTGCTCAATCTCTGAAGCCCTTGAAGAACATGCAGATCTCGTCAAGCAATACCTTGGATCTGTTGTGCCTGTCACAGACAATTACTTTGCTGCTTTGAATGCTGCCGTGTTTACCGACGGTTCCTTTGTCTACATTCCTGAAGGCGTCACCTGCCCCATGGATCTGTCGACTTATTTCCGCATCAATACAGAAGAATCGGGTCAATTTGAACGCACCTTGATTATTGCGGACAAAAACGCCAAAGTCAGCTATTTGGAAGGGTGTACGGCTCCTGCGTTTAGCACGAAGCAATTACACGCTGCGGTAGTGGAACTTGTGGCTCTTGATGATGCGGAAATCAAGTATTCCACCGTGCAGAACTGGTTTGCGGGCGATCCCAAGACAGGGGCAGGCGGGATTTACAATTTTGTGACCAAACGTGCCCATTGCAAAGGCGATCGTAGCCGTGTGTTTTGGACGCAAGTGGAAACAGGTTCCGCCATTACATGGAAGTACCCCAGTTGCGTGCTAAAAGGCGATGATTCGGTCGGTGAGTTTTACAGCGTAGCACTCACGAACCACTTCCAGCAAGCCGACACAGGCACGAAGATGATTCACATCGGCAAGAACACGAAAAGCCGTATCGTCTCAAAAGGCATTAGTGCAGGCGTTTCGAAGAATTGTTACCGTGGGTCTGTGGTGATTAAGCCCAAAGCCGACAATGCTCGTAATTTTACGCAGTGCGACAGTATGTTGATCGGATCGACCTGTTCAGCGAATACGTACCCTTATATCAATGTGGAAAATCCGACGGTGCAGTTGGAACATGAAGCGTCGACATCTCGCATTAGTGAAGACCAGTTGTTTTACTTTCAGAGTCGTGGTATACCTATGGAAGAAGCCGTCACTGCCATTGTCAACGGATTTTGCCAAGATGTCTTTAATGAATTGCCTGCGGAATTTGCCGCCGAAGCCACGAAATTACTCTCTCTCAAGCTTGAAAATAGTGTCGGTTAACCAATGACTCAATGTAAAGGAAATGTAAAATGAAAGTCCAAACTCGAATGTCGTCTCTTTCGCCGTCGTCTAGTCAGCGGTCGGGGCATATTTATATCAATGTTCGTAAACAATCGGGTGACATCACAACAAAGTTATTCACAACAAAAAAAGAAATTGATAAAGCCTTAGAGAATGGTTCTTTGGCAAAGTTTTTGCCTAAATGGCTCGCCGTTCCTACAGGACAAAAATCTCAAGGTCAGCATATGCAACAATTTATTAAAGCTACGAAAGGTTTCATAGAAAATAAAAGTTGGCATCTATTGATTAACACGGATGATTTAGCCCCTCAAGCCAGTATTGACAGACGATGTAAACTTTCGGTGAATCATCAATTTCACTTTTTGCCACGTGATCAAAATAAACCTTCTTTAGTAGCCATTCAAAAATATGTTTTAGAGCAAATCGAAAGATTTAGGGAAGGTTCAGAAGCCCCAACGCTGAATCCTGTAAATAGAAATGTCTCCGTTACAAGACCCTCCCTTACAGATAAAGAAGAAGCTTTAATCAAAACTTATGTAGCTCCTAAGGGATCTAAGAAACAAAATAAAGCAAAACGAAATCAAGAGCTAAGACCTTCCATTGAGGAAGTTAGAGAAGAACTTGAGAGAACTCTCGAATTAGATATACATCCTAGACAAATAAAATAAAGGAAACCCCCATGACAACCCCCATACTCCAAATCACAGATCTACACGCCAAAGTCGTCGACGGCCCCACGATCCTCAACGGCATTAGCCTCACCATTAACGCTGGGGAAACCCACGCCATTATGGGACCCAACGGCTCGGGCAAAAGCACCTTGAGCAAGATTCTCTCAGGGCATCCCAATTTTGAAGTCATTTCAGGCGAAGTGTTGTTCCTAGGGCAGAACCTGCTTGAGTTAGAAGCCGACGAACGAGCCAGAGCAGGCGTCTTTTTGGCGTTTCAATACCCTGTTGAATTACCTGGGGTCAACAATGCCGACTTCCTGCGTTTGGCGTACAACGCCAAAGAAAAAGCCCAAGGTCGTGAAGAACTCGATGCCGTCGCCTTTAAAGACGTACTAAAAGCTAAGTTACCCATCGTTGAAATGGCGGAAGAATACCTTGACCGTGCCGTCAACGAAGGCTTTAGCGGAGGCGAAAAGAAACGCAATGAAATCCTGCAAATGGCGGTTTTAGAGCCTCGTTTAGCCGTGTTGGATGAAACCGATTCGGGTTTGGATATTGATGCCTTGCGTATCGTGGCAGGCGGCGTCAATCAGTTGATGAATCCGCAAAACGCCATGATCGTCGTCACCCACTACCAACGCTTGTTGGACTACATCGTGCCTGATGTCGTTCATGTCTTGGCTCACGGACGCATCCTCAAAACGGGGGACAAATCCCTTGCCCTTGAGCTTGAAAGCCGTGGCTACGACTGGTTACTAGAAGAAGCCGGCTTAACGGTTTAGAAAAGGAGGCATTAAAATGTCCGCAATGTGTACGTTAAACCCCCCCGATCTTGAGCTAAGCCCCTTTGAAGCAGGCATCCAAGACGCCTTTCAAGACTTGGCAACGGATAGCCTCATGCCCTTGCGTCATGCCGCCCAAGCACGTTTTGACGTTCTTGGTTTGCCCAAACCACGCCGTCAAGAAGCGTGGAAGTATGTGGATGTGCAAGGCTTAAGCCGTCGAAACTTTAGCCTGCCTCGTCCCAAAGATGTGGAAGAAACCTTTGTGGAATGGATCTACCCCAAGGCGTGTCGACTTTCCATGTTTAACGGTCGGGTCTACAATCACGGCACCTGCGGTATGGTGCAACCCTTGGCGGATGCCGTCATCGCTAACCCCGAACGCTTGGCTCGTTTGACGCACGACGTACATCAAGCCGATGACGCCCTAAGCTTGCTGAATGTCGCTTTAGCACCTGAACCCTATAGCTTGCATGTGCCTGCGAATCAAGCCATGAATCAACCGCTTGAAGTGGTGATTCATCATAACAAAGCGTCCAATAGCTTTCCTGCTTTTTATATTGAGCTTGATGAAAACGCCACTGCCGATGTCCTCATCCGTGTGAAAGGCGACAAGCACAGCGTCGGAAGCACTTATTTACAGGGCTTAATCCATGTAACCCAAGCC
This sequence comes from Vampirovibrionales bacterium, assembly GCA_044371965.1. Lineage (GTDB taxonomy): Bacteria > Cyanobacteriota > Vampirovibrionia > Vampirovibrionales > JAJTHC01 > JAJTHC01. The sequence continues at coordinate 1,243 of JBILSS010000071.1, read as the reverse complement.
AAAGGCAGTCGTCTTAATTTGACGGTTTTGAGCAATATCGCTTATGAAGGCTACAATTTCTTCAATACCCAAGCAGTCTTAGCCGAAGATGCCCAGCTCAAGCTTTTTAGCACCGCACTCGATGCCGAGCATTTCCGCCACCGCATGGATGTCACCCTCGCTGGTGAACGAGCCGATGCCATGCTCAACGGCTTGTCGATTTTATCAGGCAAAAACAAAACGCATATGCACCTTCGTTTGACGCATGCCGTGCCAAATTGCACGTCTAGTCAACAGTTCAAAGCAGCCGTCGGCGGTTCTGCCTTGCATGAGTTTGACGGTACGATTTTCGTCTTGAAAGACGCCCAACAAACGGATGCGAAACAGTTGTCTCGTAACTTGTTATTGTCTGCCAAAGCGAAAGCCTTTGCTCGCCCGTGGTTGCAGATTGATGCGGATGATGTGAAATGTTCGCATGGGGCGACGGTGGGTCAGCTCGACGAAGCCCAGCTCTTTTACTTGCAAAGCCGAGGGATCACGGAAGAGCGTTCTAAAGCCCTTCTCACCCAAGGGTTTTGCGACAGCATGTTGAGCGACACGTATTTGGATGCTCATGTCAAACGTTATTTTATGAAGCGTGTGCATTGTGCCTTAGTCGCCGCCACCATATAAAGGAATACTCCGTCATGACTGTTGCAAATCCATCCCCCCTGATTGCGGTTGACTCGTTTTCGGGCGAAAGTCTTACGCCTGACGAAGTCCTCGCCTTGCGTGGAGACTTCCCCATTTTTAAGACCCACGTCCACGGCAAACCCTTGGTGTACCTCGACAACGGTGCTACGACTCATAAGCCTCAAGCCATGATCGATCGCATTAGTCGTTTTTACGCCGAAGAAAACGGCACCGTCCGTCGAGGGGTCTATCATTTGGCGGCTCAAGCGACGTCTGCCTTTGATGCGGTTCGTGAGCAAGTCGCCGATTTTCTTAACGCCCCCAATGCGGAAGGCGTCGTGTTTGTGCGAGGCTGTACCGAAGGCATCAATTTGGTGGCGTTTTCGTATGGGCGTGAACATCTCAAGGCAGGCGATGAAATCCTCATTACCGAAATGGAGCATCACGCCAATTTAGTGCCTTGGCAGGAACTTTCTAAAGATCTTGGCACGGTGCTGAAGATTATTCCCATGAACGATGAAGGCGTGCTGGATTTAGACGCCTATGCGGCTTTGCTGTCTGACAAAACAAAGTTCGTGAGCCTCATTCATGT
>JBILSS010000070.1:0-10434 GCA_044371965.1 Vampirovibrionales bacterium | reverse complement strand
GCCGCCAAAGACTCCCCAAACCCCCAAAGGCGGTTCAAGGGGGGACGGGGGAGGACGTATTGCGTTTCTCCTCCCCTTCGTCCCCCCTTGAAAATCCCCCCTGAAACCCCACCTCGTCGCATCATTCCTTTGCACGACGTCCGCAAAATGTCTCGGAAGCCTCGCATTTAGTGCGTTGACGTCTGCTTTAAGGCATTTCCGCATTATTGTTAGGAAGCGGATAGTATTTTATCTATAAAACACTATATCAATTCTTAGCAAGTCGACGAACAGCGTCCTGCAAGGTGGAAGCTTCTTTAGCAAAGCAAATACGCACAAAGCCACTGCGTTCGCCTTGAACGAAGGTGCATCCTGGAACGACCGAAATCCCCACCGTGTTGATCAGCTTCATCGCCCAAACCAGCTCGTCTTCAACACCCAGCGTATCCCTTAAATCGAGCCAAACATAATACGCCCCTTCAGGTAAATACCGCCGAGCCTTCTCTTCATCAATCCCCAAAGCCAGCAAAACATCCAACGCCAAACGACGCTTTTCGGCATAGGTGGCTTGTACTTCTGCCTGTAACGCAGGCGTGTAGGCATTCAAGGCTTCGGCTGCCACCAACTGAAAAAAGGTGTTCGTGCCTGCCGTGCTTAAATCGTGTAAGCCTCGCAAGGCGTGCGTGAGTTCGGAGGATCCCACTGCCCAACCGACTCGCCAGCCTGTTGCACTAATAAGCTTCGAGCAAGACCCCAGCGTCACGGTGCGTTCCGCCATACCTGCGAGACTTGCTAGGGGCGTGAAGATGCGTCCTTCGTAAAGCAGTTGATCGTACACTTCATCGCTCAAGCACCATAAGTTATTGTGAATCGCCGCATCCGCCAAGATTTGAAGCTCCGCCTTACTCAAGACTCGCCCTGTGGGATTATTGGGATTATTGAGGACAATCGCCTTCGTTTTTGGTGTGATGAGAGCCTTTAAGGCATCCGCTTCGATCTTAAAATCGGGCGATTGAAGCGTGTAAAAAACAGGGATGGCTCCCAAGCTTTTGACCAAATCGTGATACGGCTCGTAAAATGGCTCAAACACAATGACTTCATCACCTGCATTAATCAGGGCTTTCAACGCCAAATACAAGCCTTCCGTGGCTCCACAAGTCACGGTAACTTGGGTTTCAGGTTCATAATCTAAGCCGTAAAACCGCTGATAATAGGACGACACGGCTTCACGGGTTTCACCAGCTCCCCATGTGTTGCGAAGCTGGTGAAGATCTTTGCCTTCGCTTAAAACACGCTGGTAGGCATCCAAAACCCACGACGGCGGATCATAATCAGGCAGACCTTCCGCCAAATTAAGGGCTTTTTTCGACACGGCTAAACGAGACATCTCACAAATGAGTGAATCCTGCACGCCCTGCGTGATAAGGGCTAAAGGAGGGTGTGACATTAGCTTGGGACTCCGTTAAAGCGTTGTAAATAAAGTGCGAGCATACATAGTAAACCATGGAACACGACAAAGGCTTGCACCACTTGGGTTTCGTGCCAACCGCACAATTCAAAATGGTGATGAAACGGTGCCATTTTGAAGAAGCGTTTTTTCCACAATTGAAAGCCTGCGATTTGAATCACCACGCTAAGGGCTTCAAGCGTGAAGATGCCTGCGGTGAGAAGCAACCAGCCGTCTTGATGCGTCATTAAGCCTACGCTGGCGATGAGTCCACCAAGGGCGAGGCTGCCTGAATCGCCCATGAAGACTCGGGCAGGGAACTTGTTGTAGACCAAAAAGGCGATCAAACAGGGCAAAATCAAGATGCACAATAATAAGGTGGGAAAGAACTTTTCCGCATTCGGAAGTGTCAACAAGAGCAGAGAAAAGGCGTAAAACGTGAGTGCTGTCGTACTCCCAGCCAAGCTGTCGAGTCCATCGGTGAGGTTGACGGCATTCGACAAGGCGGTCACGGCAAACGTGGCATATAGGATGTATTGCCAGCCGTTCAAATGCACAATATGACTAAAAAAATGGACATCCGTATCCCCCAAAACAAAGACCATAATCAGCCCAAGCGTCAAACCGATGCCAGCTTGCACCACGAGCTTGGCTCTTGCCCCTAAGCCCTTGTTTTGCTTTTTGAGGACTTTAGCGAGATCGTCCCACATGCCGAGTCCCATGAGTCCTAGGCTTATGACCAGTGGCGTATAAAAATACGGCGACGGCAAAATATGTTCCGCATTTTTGATAAACTGCATGACCCCTGCCATAATCAGCGAAACCAGCACCCATAAGCCGATGAGGAAGATGCCTCCACCTGTGGGGGTGCCTTTCTTGGACTGATGCGAGTCGGGACCTTCTTCACGAATGAATTGTTGGACTCGTAGGGATTTCAGGAAGTCGATGAAGAGAGGAAAGCCGATTAAGCCCACGCCAAAGGCGATAATCACGGCAGGAAGGATGAAAATCAGCTGTGTTTTGATGAGATGAGCCAAGTGGGCTTGATGAAGGAGTTCTAAAAAGGTATTCATAGAGGCGTATTTTCCAATGTGACTAAGGATGTTTCATAGGATTCTAAATCAGGAATCAAGCGTTCAAGGGCATGAAAGCGACTGCCTTTCAGAAAATAAGCGATCGTTTCTTTTGCATCTAAGGCATTTAAAGCAGACACGTGGGATGCTTGTAAGGCTTCCAAAAATTGCTCCGTATCGCTATAAACAAACGATGCTTCAGGCAAAGCCAAGCCCTGCCACTCTTCGCCGATAAAGACCACGGCTCGCAGGTCTGAATATGCCTTCAATGATTCAACAAGTTCTGCGTGATAGTTAGGGGACGCATCCCCCAATTCTTTCATGCTGCCGAGAATCAGCACACGGGCTTGATTAGGCTCCAACGAACTGGCGAAAAATGCATCGAGGCTGGCTTTCATACTGATCGGGTTGGCGTTATAGGCATCGTTGATGAGGGTGTTTCCATTGCCAAGTTCGATTCGCTCAAAGCGTCCGCTTTGAGAGGCGAAAGACGCCAAGGCATCCGCCACGGCTTGGGTTGATACGCCCATGGCATTTGCGATTGTAATCACGCCCAAGACGTTCGATACTTGATGCTCCCCAGGTAAAGGCGATTTAAAATCCACGCCTTCGACGGTGAATTGAAAGGTGCCATCAGGCAAAGCGTTTTTTTGTTGAGCATTCTTTAAATAATAGCGAAGATGCGTCAAATGCGTTAAGGGAGTTTCCGCTAAGCGGGCTTCCAAATAAGGATCGTCTCCATTAGAAACGAGGGTTGATTTCACCCCTTCCACCAGCTCACATTTGGCGATCGCCGTATTCTCCAGCGTGCCGAGCAGTTCGATGTGGGCAGGTCCTATATTGATGAGCAAGCCCAAATCAGGTTCCGCCATTTTCGTGAGTCGCCGAATCTGCCCCAAGCCTCGCATCCCCATTTCTACAATCGCAATTTCCGTGTCAGCTTCAATCGCCAAAAGGGTTTGAGCCACACCAATATCGTTATTATGATTGCCAAAAGTCGCCTGCGTTTGGTGAGCTTGCTTAAAGACGTGAAAGAGGTATTCTTTCATCGTGCTTTTGCCTGAACTGCCTGTTAAGCCAATGATTTTGGCGGAACTACGCTTGCGGTGAAAACGAGCTAGATCCTGTAAAGCATCCAGCGTGTCTTCCACCAAAAGGAGCGTCACCTTGCTAAACGTCTCTTTCACCGTGGGGTGAGCGTCATAGTATCGCTGTTCACAAAAAGCGATAGAAACGCCTTTTTCGACAAGCAAGGCGAGAAAGTCATGCCCGTCAAAGCGTTCGCCCACCAAGGGCAAAAACACCTGTTCCGCCGTGACGTGTCGAGAATCCGTGCTAATGGAAAAGCGTTCTTCCGTAAAGCGTGGCAGGTTAATCGTACGAGCCTGTGTGGCTGCCACCAATTCAGCGAGGGTAAAGGTTGCCGTCATATGATGCCCTAGCCCCCTAAAATAGTTTTTGCTGAACAGGTTCAGCTTCAAACAGATCGCCCACCGCACAATCTAAAATATCGCAGAGCCTGTCCATATTTTCGTAGTTGGGTTGCGTGCGTCCGCTCGCCCATGAGTAAATGGTTTGCTGGGGCAAGCCCATTTCCTTAGCCAGTTTGTAGAGGCTCCATGCTTTGCGTTCTCGAGCGATTTCTTTGAGCTTTATTTTCATAGGGTGTGGGATCCTCAAGCGTTTGTTTAGTCAACATACTAAACAGTATACGCCTTACATGAAAAAGCATCAAGTCCTTTTTTTGCAGAGCTTTCTATACACAAAAGGTGGATTGAATGCTCAATCCACCTTTTTGAAAACGATATTTGAAATTATCCAAAACGTTTTAATGGTTTAGACCATGAAACGAAGGTAGAAGACTACCAGCGTCCACCGCCACCACCACCGCCGCCGTATCCGCCGCCACCGGAGCGTCCACCGCCGCCGCCGTATCCGCCGCCGCCGGAGCGTCCGCCGCCGCCGCCGCCACGATAGCCACCGCCACCGCCAACAGGACGAGCTTCACGAGGACGAGCTTCGTTAACGCGTAAAACTTTACCGTTCATGTCAAATCCATCTAAACGTTCAATGGCAACTTTAGCTTCTTCGTCGTTATCCATTTCAACGAAAGCGAATCCACGAGAACGTCCAGTTTCACGATCCATCACGATGCGGCAAGATTGAACTTCACCAGCGTCTACAAATAACGCCAACAATTCATCATCGCTCGCAGAAAAAGGCACGTTGCCAACATATAATTTCATAATCAAAGTTCCTAATCAAATAAAGTCTCGCCAACAGAGTAAAACACTTTTTCGCAACTGGCGAATTATCACAAAAAAGTGGGAAGTCATTCAAAATCAAAACGTCGAAGCGAAAATCTGATCACTATCAAACCAAGTACTGAGAGATCTTCGGCAGAAACACTAAAATAGGAACTTTAATCGTTCTTCAAAAAAGGATGTTTTGGAAAAAATCTAAAAACCAGGAGATTCAGGGCATCATCAAAAGAAACACGTCTGATTCATCCATATCATGTAACGACGAACTAAAAATGGTGGAGTCGGAGGGAATCGAACCCTCGTCCAAAACGATTGCCTCCAGGCGTCTACGAGCGTAGGTATCTTTAGAGTTTATTCGTTCCAATGCAGCTGTGTACCCCAGTTCACATCGGACTTTAACCCGCTTTACGTCTGTGTTCGGACGCATCGACCAATACGCTGTACTGAAGAGCCAATGAGTCTTTCAGCATGGTCATGCGAATTGACAAGCCCACCTTAGCAGCATGATAGCATGTGTGGGACTGTTATTAACTTAAGTTAACTACGCAGCAAGACGAGCTTGACGGTAGGAAGCCATATCAATAACAGTGGCAGTTTGAGTTTCTGCATTTATTGTTTTGCTCAGGATTAACGAGGATTAAGCGTCCTCGACTCGCAACCCAGTCACAAGAATTCGTCCTGTCAAGTCCAGAACGACCCCATGTTTCTTTAAAAACAGCGTCGCATCGGGGCATTTCACCCTTTTAATGCTTACCTTTTTGGTTGGTCATTACATGTATATGAAAATTTCAAAGAACCATCCTAGTTATTATGAAACACTTTGTTTAATAATGCAAGCCTTTATTTCTTAATTTTTTACAAACTATAATAATTGGAGTAAGATGCTCGAAATATCCCTAGTGGCAGTAGGCTTGGCAAGCTTTTCAAGCACCTGCTTTGTTTGTAACAAATGGGATTCGTCACCTGCTAAGGCGTTTAATTGCTCTAAAATAGAAACGTGTTTAAGTTCAGCATCCAGCAAAACGATGCCTGCCCCTTCGGCTTCCACAAAACGAGCGTTGGCTTCTTGGTGATTTTGAGCGGCGTACGGATAAGGCACCAAAATCGCTGGTGTTTGCGACGCAAAAAGCTCTGAAAGCGTCATAGAACCTGCTCGGCACAGGGCGAGATCCGCCAACGCCCATACGGCAGGCATATTATCAATAAAGGGTAGGCAAAGGTAATCTTTATTAAACGGCGTTTCACTGCCGTATTTTTCAAGCAAGGCGGCTTTTACGCCCTTATAATGCTTGTTTCCGCATTGATGCACAATTTTATAGCCTGCTTCAATCAGCGTTTCAAGGTTGTTAAACACCGCTTCATTCAGGCTTAACGCCCCTTGCGATCCGCCTAGTATGAGCAGTATTTTGTCGAATTCCCCCCAGCTTTGGGGGACGAGATACGCCAATTGCGTCAACGCATCCGCCTTGCTGATTTTGCCGATACTTTCATTCACGGGATTACCTGTTAGACGAAACTTGGCATCTTTCACCTTTAGACGAGCTTGAACGTCCGCAAAGGCTCCTGTGACGACGCTCGCTTTCGGCGCCATCAGACGGTTAACGAGTCCTGGTATGGCATCACTTTCATGCACCACAAAGGGAATCCGCAAGGCTTGTGCCGCCAGCAAGACGGGTCCTGCCACGTAGCCCCCTGTGCCGAGTACAACGTTGGCTTTCACCGCTTTTAGGTATCGAGCCGCTAACACTGTTGCTTGAAGCATTTCAAATCCCCATTTCAGCAGGGCAAGCGGATTCTTTGTGCGAGGCATACCATGGCTCACCAGCGGAAAAAACGGAATGCCTTTGGTCGGCACTTTTTGCGATTCTAAGCTTTCTTCGTTGCCGATATAGGTGATGTTTTGGAGGGGAAAGCCGAAATCACGCACGAGCGAATCGGCTACGGCAAGGGCAGGGTAGAGGTGTCCGCCTGTGCCACCGCCTGTGAGTACGATGGAAGCGTCTTTAAATTGATTCATGGGCATGCTTAACCTTCACGACATATATTATTTAGTATAAACGCATCTCTATAAATAGGTCTACTGCTATTTGGATTGAGATAACAGTGTAACGGATTTTAACAGAAAGGGAAAAAATACTTTTCGATTGTTTTTATTTTTATACACCCCCTTCTTACAATTATCTGAAATTAAGTGAAATTTATAGACCATGACTTCAATACGGCCCAGCATTTCTGTAAAACCCTTACAAAACGAAAAAAATACTACTGAAAAACCAGTTCGAAAGGATTTAAACCCTTTGGCTCCTCAAAAAGAATCCTTAGACCGAGTTTTGTATCGTGTGGACCTAAGTCCTTATGACGTAGGATTTAAAGGAGGGATTACAATTAAAGACTTTGAAAAGCTAGGTAATACCTATGGATTCAAAACCACAGAAAATAAAGATGATGATTGGGCTGAAGATGCCAATATTGTGAAAAATGATCAAAGTGTGATAGAAACAGAGCGTTTAGGAATTCAAGGAGGCAATATTTTAAGTGTTGGTGATAAAAATGGTAAAGTGAAACACCTTGTTGGAGAGGGTGAGCTTTCTAGAGTTCTTGGAGAGGGTGGTGGGGCTTATAAAGTTTCTTCAGACAAGGATTCCTTCAAGAATCTTAGCAAAGAAAAGAAAAAGGAAGCTATTGAAAAAATGGCGAAACTATTAAATGTCGAACCTGAAGCAATCGTCCCTATTCCACAAAGTAAAGGACGTTACATTCATATTGACGGTGAAATTTCAGGCTTAGAAGATGGTAAAGTTGCGATGAATCACCCTAAAGTAATGCTAGAAGCCTTAGAAAAAGTAGATCGTAATAAGTTGTCAAGAGCCAATCGGATTATTCTAGATGAACACATTAAAGCCACTAAAGAAAATCTGAAAAAATATGGTAAGGAATATGATAAAACCGTCGAAATTTTGAAAAAAGAAGGTTTGGATGTTGCTTTAGTACCTGGTTATTCAAACGTAGAAATAAGTAAATCAAACTTTAAAACCAATCCTGTTTCTAAAGCATTATACGAGGAATATTCTAAAATACCCATTCCAGATAAAGAAGACGCCGAAGAATATGCACGTATCTACCCTAGTATTGAAGAAGCTCGTTATTATTGGCACATGCGATATACGGCGGAAACACAGATTAGTTTTAATAATGGTATTCTAGGTAAAACCAAAAAAGGCAAAGGTTATATGATTACCAATGGTTCTAAAGCTTTTAAAGACTTAGAAGAAGCCTTTAGTAAAAGTATTAAAAGTCAAAGTAAAGCATTACAGGACGTTAATTTTGTTGAAAATAATGTAATGACTTTTGGAAACGGTGGGATTCAATGCCTTACCAATGAATATGCAGACCCCTCTTTTTTGTAATTCTATTCTTACTCCTCTTTAGATTTATGCTATGATAAGCATGAGAAAAGGGAGTCGATTATGTGGCGTTTGCTGTTTTTAGCTTTAATCTTGGGAGGAGCCTTCTTCCCCACCTTGAGCATGACGGCTCCAGCCAGTGCCTCTTCAACGCCGTTTCTCATCGCTAAACCTAACTACGCTTGGCAATTCCCCGACGATCACGGGGAACATCCCGATTATGCCAGTGAATGGTGGTACACCACAGGGCATTTAAGCACGCCATGGCAAGCGTTTCAAAAACCACAACAGTTTGGATACGAAGCCACCCTGTTTCGCATTGCTCGCCCTGCTGGCGTGCAGAGCCTAACGCTAAAAGCCAGTGAGTGGAAGCCTCAACAGCTTTACATGATTCATGTAGCGTTAAGCGACATCACAGGCAAGCGTTTCTATTATAGTAGTGCGTATGAACGCCAAAATCCGTTTCGCAACGTCGTGCAGGTGGATCCGTGGCGATTGATGGCGAAAGGTTTGACGCTCAAGGAGCATCAAGGGGCGAATAATCGCTTGCCGATTTGGGACTTAAACGTCAGCGACACCGACTTTTCGCTGGATTTACGCCTTGTTCCGCAGAAAGACAAGGTCTTTCACGGCACGAAAAACGGCTATTCTAAGAAGGGCAATTGTGCCAGTTGTGCATCGATGTATTATAGCTTTACGGATCTGTTCACTTCAGGCAAGGTGACGCTGAAGGATACCAAAAAGCCTGAAAACCCTCGTACCTATAAAGTCTTTGGCAAAAGCTGGTTTGATCACGAGTTTGGATCGTCTCAACTCACGAAAACGCAAGTGGGCTGGGATTGGTTTGCGATTCAGCTCGACAACCGCAAAGAGCTAATGTTGTACTTCATGCGTGAAAAAGACGGCTCTATTTCTCCGCAAAGTGGGGGGACTTGGGTGGATGAAGCAGGTAAGGTGAGTCGTTTGACTGCCAAGGATTTGGACATCAAGGTCTTGAGTCGGTGGAAGAGTCCGCAAAGTGGGGTGAGCTACCCGAGTTCGTGGGCGTTGGGGATTGCATCGTTAAGCCTCAAGCTTAGCGTGACGCCTACGCTTGCCAACCAAGAATTGTATTTCCCGAAGCAAAAGGCGTTGAGCTATTGGGAAGGGGCAAGCCTTGTGCAGGGGACACTTGGCAAGAACGACGTGCAGGGCAAGGCATATGTGGAACTCGCTGGTTATGCCCAAAAGCTGAATTTTTAGATCGTTCTGTCTCCTCTCCTTGAGGAGAGGGCTAGGGAGAATAGTCTAATAGCTCATTTTATCTATAAAACACTATAGTAAGAGGATTTTAGACTTTCGCAGCACTTTATATAGAACGAGCATTTGAAACCGAGTTGTGCTTGTGTTTTAATAAAAACGTTAGCCCCCTCAACATAGGATGCCTCTAAAATGACTAGCAAAAACACCTCCACCCTTAAACTGGTTTTGCCCAAAGGGCGTATTCAAGAAAAAGTCCTCGCCTTGCTTGGCAACATTGGGGTGAACTTCAAGTCCACCAGCCGTAGCTACCGCCCACAATGTAGCGATGCCACCATTGAAGCGAAAATCATGAAAGCTCAAAACATCCCGACGCTTGTGGACTTGGGTCGTCACGATTGTGGCTTTACTGGCGGAGACTGGATCTATGAGCATCAAGCGGATGTCGTCACCGTGCTAGACTTGGGGTATGATCCTGTGCAGATTGTCGCCGCCATTCCTGAAGACTTGCTTAATAGTGAAGCGAACCCCTTTGAAAATAAGAGCCGTCAAATCGTTGTGGCGAGCGAATACAAGCGATGCACCGAAGATTTCATCAAAAAGCACGACCTCAATGCCGTTTACTTGCAAAGCTATGGGGCGACCGAAGCCTTCCCTCCTGAAGATGCGGATATTATCGTCGACAATACCGCCACAGGCACGACGCTTCGCATGAACCGTTTGGCGATTGTGGATGTCATTACCACGTCGACCACTCGCTTCATCGCCAGCAAGCACGCGATGAATGACCCTGCCAAGCGTCAAAAAATTGAAGAAATGAAAATGCTCATGGAAGCGACCTTGCGTGCCACGCAACGGGTTTTACTGGAAATGAACGTAAGCAATACCGCCTTTGACGGCGTCATTGCTCTACTCGCTGGGCATTCGATGAACTCGCCCACGGTGAGTGATTTATTCAACCATGAAGGCTTTGCGGTGAAAGTCGCTGTGCCGACGAAGCAAGTGCATATTTTGATCCCTGAGCTGGT
>JBILSS010000069.1:0-10452 GCA_044371965.1 Vampirovibrionales bacterium | reverse complement strand
AGACGTACATAACAGAACAAAATAATCGTAGCGACAAAGTATAGACACTGAACAGGAAATTAAAAAGATGGCTATAAAGTGTATTGGGATCACAGGTGGCATCGGCACGGGTAAAAGCACGGTGGGGTATATCTTGCAAGGCTTAGGCTACCCCGTGATTGACGCCGATGACGTGGTGCATCAGGCGTTGGCAGAAAATACGGCGGTGCAGAATGCCCTTCGCCAGCACTTTGGTGATGCTGTGTTTGACCCCGAAACAGGCAAGCCCTTTCGACCAGCGTTGGCGAAGCGAATTTTTCAAAATGAAACAGACAAGTTGTTTTTAGAAGAACTTTTACACCCTTTGGTAAGAGAGAAAATTGCCTCCTTTTTTCAAAAACATGAAGCACACGCCTTGGCGTTTGCGTTGGTTCCCCTTTTATTTGAAAGCGGGCTAGAATCCTTTTACGACGAAATCTGGTGCGTGGCGACTTCGCCTGATGTACAGATCTCACGACTAAAAGCGAATCGTGGGATGAGTGATGAGCAAATTCACGCACGGCTAGCGAATCAGTGGAGCCTTGACGAAAAAATCAAGCGATCCGATCGGGTCTTGTGGAATGACGGATCTGTTGAAGATTTAGAAACTCAAGTCCACGAGGCATTATTACCATTTAAACGATTGAAAAGCGACTAGGTGGAGTCTAGGAGCCTAGATGCGTAGATGTGTGATTGTACAGAGACGACCTAAGTAGATCGAGAACCCGAGCGACAACGGAGACGCCAGACGCTATTTAATCGTTTAAATGGTATAAAGACGACTATATCATCCCACAAACGCCGTCGGAGGGTTTGGGTTTGGCGTGATGCTCGGTTCCTGCAAGTACAAGGCATCCAACGCTTGCCACGATGTAGGAACCACCTCAAAAAGCACCCCTGCCTGCCACAACGCTAAGGACTTGTCCCCCACGAGCGTGGATTCATCTAGCGTAGGAGCATCCCCCGAATAACGCCCCAAAACAGAGGCATCGGCAAGGTAAAGCGTTTGGGCATTCAGCGTTTCAAAAACACGCTCATCCGCCAAAAGTGATGGAGGACGGCTGGCTTGCCAAGTTCCCATTTCATTACGATGAAACACGCCGTTGTACTGCTGAACACGACGGGCATCCAAGCCCACACTGATTTTTTGAAAATCCGTGCCTTCATTTAGTTCTAGCAACGCCACCTGCCATTGAAAACCATTGACGGCATAAAGCTCAAGGTTCGGCAAGAATTGACCCAAGCACCGCACCATACTTAAAGAGGCTCGTAAGCCTGTAAAGCTCCCTGGTCCGACGTTGAGATAGACACGGCTCAACTCGTCAAGCGTGGTTTGCGATTGAGCAAGGGCGTCTTGCAATAACGGCACGAGTAGAGCGGAATGGGTCCATTGTTGAGTAACAGGGGCTTCATAACGAAATAAAAGGGCTTGCGTTTCAGCTTCAAACAGGGCGAAATGCAAGGCAAAATGTGAGGTATCCACACATAAAACAGTCTTCATACTAGACGCTCCCTTAGGGCTTTTACGGCGTGGATGCCTTGCGTTGAAATGCCTGTAAAGCGATATGTTCGAGACGTTTCTAGCACGGCAATATCGAGCTGGATGTCAACGGCATCCGCAAAGCTGGGGATGCGGCTCGCCCATTCCACCCAAACCCACGCAGGACGCATCGCTTGCAATTCTTCCAGTTCCGCAATCAAACAAGCACCAGAGCCTTCATCCAACCGATAAAAGTCGGCGTGAATCAAGCCTGCCTTGCCTTGAGCTTCTTCTGGATGCCGATACACGTTCATCAACACAAAACTAGGACTCGTCACCCGATCCACAATACCGAGGGCTTCGGCAAAATGACGAGCTAGCGTGGTTTTGCCAGCTCCTAGATCGCCGTCTAAGGCAATAGTCAAAGGCGTTTGGCTCGATTCAAGCAGGACATCACAAAAGCTTGGTAAATCGACTTCAGATGCAGAATGTTCAAAATACATTTTGAGGTTTCCAAAAAAAAAGCTTTTATGTTAAACTATGTTTTATCATATATCAAACACATCAAGATAGTGAAAGACTAAATCTGATGTAGCCATTGGAGACGAAAAAGCATGATGTCTGTAGTATCCACAAACGATTTTAAAACAGGTTTGACTTTAGAAATTGACGGCAACTTATGGCAAGTGGTCGAGTTTTTGCACGTTAAACCCGGTAAGGGAGCCGCTTTCGTTCGCTCCAAATTGAAGAATGTCTTGTCGGGTCAAACGCTCGAAAAAACTTTCCGAGCAGGTGAAAAATTGGAAACTGCTCACCTTGAAAAAAGCGACATGGCGTTCCTCTTCACCGATGGCAACGATTACACGTTTATGGACAATAACACCTTTGAACAGCTCAATGTGTCCGCATCGATGATTGGGGACGGCATTAAGTACTTGAAAGAAAATATGAACTGCTATATTGTGCGTCATAATGGTAAAGTCGTGATGGTGGAAACACCTACTCACGTTGAACTTGAAGTGGTGAACACGCCTCCGAATGACAAGGGCAATACCTCTTCAGGCGGTTCTAAACCAGCGGAATTGGAAACAGGAGCCGTCGTGAACGTGCCGTTTTTCATCGTTAATGGTGACAAAATCCGTGTAGACACTCGCAATAACAGTTACTTAGAACGTGCTTAAGAAGGAAACTCCCTCATGATTCGTATTGCAATTTTAGGAGCAGGTGGCTTAGGTCGTGGTATGGCAACCGTCATTGAAGCTCGCAAAGGCTTTCAATTGGTTGCTTTGGCCGACAGGCTTGGTTATGCGTACAATCCGAAGGGGATTGCCTCTTCTGTATTGGGACGAGATCTTGAAAGCGTGGCGGATTTGCCTGAAGGGCTTTCAAGCGATGAGGCGATTTTAGATCTCATGCAAGCCCATGGCGATCAAATTGATGCGATTTTCATGGCATTGCCCAACTTGCCTGTGGATTTCTTCGCCAAGACCATCGAGCAAATCGCTACTGAAACGCCGTTTCAAGGCGTGGTTGTTGATGCTCTTAAACGTACGAAAGCCGTTGAGCTTTTACTGCCTTTAAATGAGTTGTTGCAAGAACAAAACATCACCTATGTGACAGGATGTGGGGCGACGCCTGGATTTTTAACGACTGTCGCTGCGGTTGCGGCTCAATCCTTTGCGGAAATTACGGCGATTGACATTTACTTCGGCGTCGGCGTCGATGGCTGGGAAAAATACCGTGCCACCGTGCGTGAAGACATCTTGCATTTACCAGGCTACAATGCTGAAATCGTCGCACAAATGAGCGATGACGACATTAAAGCCTTGTTGGACGAGCGTGGAGGCATTATTGAGCTAGTGAATATGGAACATGCCGACGACATTATTCTGGAACTCGCAGGTGTTTGCGACCGTTCAAAAATCACCGTAGGTGGTAAGGTGGATGTTCGTAACGCTAAAAAACCTTGTTCCACAACTGTTACGGTGAAAGGTATTACGGCTTTTGGTCAAAGCACGCAACACCAGTTCATCGTGGGGGATGAAACCACGATGGTGGACAACGTCTGCGGGCCTGCTCTAGGATTCATGGCTCGTGCGGTGGAAATGCACAATAACGACCTCACTGGTTTGTACACATCGGCGGATTTAATGCCGAAGACATCGGCGGAAGCCTTGCGTTTAAAGGCGAATGAGCTGGGTCGTGAAGACTTGCTTTCGCTGTAGTATAAAAAAGAAAAGTCTGATTCCATTCTAGTGGTTTTATCTATCGGATATTATAGCACCTGAACGTTTCAGTAGCTTAATGACGGTCGTTTGTTGACGATCAATCGCCCACGCCAGTGGTGTTTTACCGTCTTTGTCTAAGGTGTTTATATCGGCTCCATTTAAAAGCAACACATACACAATGTTTAGATGCCCAAAGGCGGCGGCAAAATGCAAAGGCGTCATATCACGTTCACGTTCTAACGCATTTACGTTTGCCCCATGGTGTAATAACAGTTTGGCGATTTCAAAATGACCGTTCTTACACGCATAGAGTAAAGGCGTGTCGTCGAACAAATAAGCATCCACCGCATTGACGTTGGCTCCGTGAGCAATCAGCGTTTTAACGATGTCGAGATGCCCGTATTGACTGGCGTTGATGAGGGGGGTGCGTCCGTAATTGTTGGTCACATCCACCGCTTCGCCTTTTTCGAGCAAGGCATCCACGATGTCTTTGTATCCTAGTAAACTAGCGATATGTAGGGCGGTGTAACCGTCGGCGTTTCGTACGCTTAAAGCAACGCCCTTGACTAGCAGACGCTTAACCTGCTTCAAGTCCCCTGCCCGACTCGCTTGAATCAGAGGCGTTTCCCTCGGTGTCACGATTACAGACCTAGGGTTTCGATGCCATGACAACCACGCAGGCTTTTGAAAGGCATCAGCGGTGGGCAGGCTCATACAGACCAATAGAGCGATTAGGATGAGGTGAAAAACAGAAAACAAAGACGGCTCCTTAAGTTAAAGATGCCTTTCATTATAGCAGTTTTTCAGATTTCTGTCTGCTTCATTTTCTTTGCGATATAATGAAACCACTGTATGAAAAAGCTTCAAAAAAGAGATCGCCTTGTCTGAATCCGCAACCCCCTTTGTTCACCTGCATGTGCATAGCCAGTTCAGCCTGCTAGAAGCGTCTAGCCGAGTGAAAGACTTGGTGAAAGTTGCGGCATCCCACGGGATGCCCGCCCTCGCCCTCACCGACAGTGGCAACCTCTACGGAGCCGTGGACTTCTACAAAAGCTGTAAATCCAGTGGCATCAAGCCCATTATCGGGGCGGAAATCGCCGTCATCGACGGCGACATCACCGACAAATCCACTCGCAAAGCCACGCTACAAGTCGTTTTGCTGTGCAAAAACTACAAGGGCTATCAAAACCTCGCCAAACTGCTTTCTAAAGCTCATTTGGACGGCTTTTATTACCGACCACGCATCAATTGGGAGATGCTCGAAGCCCACGCCGAAGGCTTGATTTTGCTCACCGATTGCACCCATGGGCCGATCGGTTACCATGTGCTAAGGGGGCATCGAGACGAAGCGAAAACGCATTTAGCTTGGCTAAAACGTGTCTTTAAAGATGATGTGTACGTCGAATTGCAGGATCACCACATCGGCACCGAAATGCAAATCACGCAAGAAGCGGTGGCTCTTGCCGATGCCTTTGAGATGGACGTCGTTTTAACCAACGACAGTCGTTTCACTGCCAAAGGGCAAGGCGAAACCGTGGATATTCTGCTCTGTATGCAAGTCGGCACAACGCTTTCCGATGAAAACCGTCGTAAAAAGTTTAATGAGCAGTACTACCTGAAAAGTCCCGAAGAAATGAGCGAATTGCTCCAGCATTTGCCGAAAAACATCGTCCAAAAAGCAATGGCGAATACCGTAAAAGTCGCCGAAAAAATCGCCCTTGACTGGCCCATGGGTGAATCCATTTTGCCTGCTTACCCTTTGCCTGAAGGCGAAAATGAAGCCAGCTATCTTGAAAAGCTGGTTATCGACTATTCCAAAAAGAAATACGGCGATCCCTTGCCTGAAGAGATTCAAGCTCGTGCGGATTATGAGCTGGGCATCATCAACACTATGGGATTTCCAGCGTATTTCTTGATTGTGTGGGATTTCATGAACTGGGCAAGGGAACAGGGCATCCCTGTGGGGCCCGGTCGTGGATCCGCCGCTGGAAGTTTGGTCGCTTATGTCTTGGGCATCACGAATATCGACCCGATCGAGCATAGCTTGTTGTTTGAGCGATTTTTGAATCCTGAGCGGGTGAGCATGCCCGATATTGATATCGACTTTTGCATCGAACGGCGTGGGGAAGTCATCGATTATGTGGGCAAACGTTACGGTGCTGAGCGGGTCTGCCAGATCGCCACATTTGGCACGTTGGCGGCGAAAGCAGCGGTCAAGGCCGTCGCTCGAGTCCTTGAAATTCCCTTTGAAGAAAGCAACCGCATTTCCAAAATGATCCCCTCAACCCCAGGAACCAAGCTCGCTGATGCCTTGGCGGATGGCATGGAACTGCAAAAGGAACTGGCGTCGAATCCAAACCTTAAACGCTGGATCGATTTGGCGGTGGATTTGGAAGGCACGGCGTGCAATGTGGGGACTCACGCTGCTGGCGTCGTGATTTCAAAGGATCCGCTGGATGAAGTTATTGCCCTGCAAGCGTCTAAAGATGGCATGATGATTTCGCAATGCACCATGGGAGATCTTGAAAAGCTAGGCTTGCTGAAAATGGACTTCTTGGGTCTGCGGAACCTGACGATTATCCGCAATACGATGAACCTGATTCGCAAAGCAGGCAAGCCTTTGCCTGATATTGAAGAGATCCACTTGGACGATGCCGACACCTACAAACTACTCACGGCTGGCGATACTGACGGCGTTTTTCAGTTGGAAAGTAGCGGTATGAAAACGCTGGTGCGAGATCTGAAACCTTCGGTGTTTGAAGATATTAACGCCTTGGTGGCGTTGTATCGCCCAGGCCCCTTGAATTCGGGCATGGCGAAAAACTTTGTGGATCGTAAGCACGGTCGTGAAGAAATTAGCTACCCTCACCCGAGCTTGCAAGGCATTTTAGAACCCACTTACGGCACGATCGTCTACCAAGAACAGATTATGCAAATCGCCCAAGTTTTGGCAGGTTACTCGCTTGGGCGAGCCGACTTGCTCCGCCGAGCCATGGGTAAAAAGAACGCCGAAGTCATGGAACAAGAGCGTAACGGCTTTGTCGAAGGCTGCGTGGCGAATGAGGTAGACCCCAAGCTTGCCAACGATTTATTTGACGTGATGAGCGAGTTTGCGGCGTACTGTTTCAACCGATCGCATTCGGCGGCGTATGCCTTTATTGCCTACCAAACCGCCTATTTAAAGTGTCATTACCCTGTGGAATATCTGTCCGCCTTGTTGTCTTCCGTGCGTGACAGCTTGGACAAAATCCAGCATTACATTTTAACAGGGCGAAAAATGGGCTTCCCTGTGCTTGCCCCTTCGGTGGAATCAAGCGATGTCGATTTTACGCCGTCTTTAGATGGTAAAGCGATCCGTTTTGGGCTGGCTTCGGTCAAGGGCGTGGGCGTCGGTGTGGTGGAAGCCATTGTGCAGGCTCGTGAAGAAAAGCCTTTTGAAAGTTTAGAAGACTTTTTAAAGCGATCCAATACAAAGGTCTTAAACCGAAAAACCATGGAAGCCCTGATTTTAGCAGGAGCCTTAGAAAGTTTTGGCTACACACGCAAGCACTTGATGCACAATTTAGAAACCCTCTTCAATTATGCGGAACAATGCCATAAACAAGCCGAAACAGGGCAAGCGAGCCTCTTCGATTTATTGGGGGCTTCTGATGACGGCAACGCCATGAGCGGTTTGCTCCTGCAAGGTGATGCGTCGGACGAGTTTAGCGACGATGAAATCCAGCGGTATGAAAAGGACTTGCTCGGCTTTTATGTCACCAGCCATCCGTTGGACAACATCAAGGAAACCCTGCCGTTAATGACGACGCATCGCTTGTCGGAATTGCCCAAGCTCAACGACGGCGACATCGTGCGAGTGGGGGGCTTGATTTCAAGCGTGCAACATCGTTTGAGCAAGAAAAATAAGCCGTTGATTATCGGTGTGGTGGAAGATTTCACAGGCGAACGAGAGTTCATCGTCTTTGGGAAAGCCGTCGAACAGCTCAAGCCTGTGCTAGAAGCAGGCAAGAAGCTGATTCTCAAAGCGAAAGTCTCCTTTCGTGGGGATGACAGCGAACAGTTTAGCCTCGTTTTGAACGAAGCCTTCCCGATCGAGTTGTGTCAACCCTTTGAGTTGAGCTTTACCGCACCGCCGTCTTACGAAGAGTGGGTCTTTGTGGCGAAGACCTTGCGAGAGCATCATGGGGACATCCCGACGATTCTACAATTCCCTGACGGCACACGACTCAAAACAGGGGCGAGCTTTTGGGTGAATCCGCAAGCCTTTGGGCAACTTAAGGCGTCCTTGCATCGGGTGCTAGCGTCGGTTTAAAACCATTTAAACGGTTAAATATTCTAGATGCCTAGACTCGCAGATGGGTGATTATACAGAGCCGTCCATAAGCACATCGAGAACCCGAGCGACAACGAAGACGCCAGACGCCATTTAATCGTTTAATTGGTATTACCAAAATCAAACAAAAAGGACTTACCAAAAAGCTCGTAAAAAGGTACACTAATAAAAAGCCCTTTTTTACTAGGATCCCTAATTATGCGATGGCGACCTAAATCTAGCAACACCTCAACCCCCACCTTCACCGCTCCTGAAGGCTTGTTGGATGCGGAAACTTTGGTTGAAAAAATCAACACGCCCCTACCCTCTTCCACACGCACACAAGACGATGACCTCAGTCCTAGCCCTGTGGCGAAAAACAAGCTTGCTTATAAGGGTATGCAAAGCGAAAAGCTCCTTGTATTCGGGGTTTTGGTGGTGTTGAGTTCGATTTTAGCGACCTTGAGTGGCACGCTGAATCTCTATTACAAAAAAGCCCTCAACGACGATTACGAAGCCTACGGTAAAAGCATTACGCAAATGATTGCAGTGGAAGGCGTTGAAACCGTCTTGCAAAAGCCCCTCAACAAAGGCAGGCTAAAACGCCTTGCCTACGGGATGATCCAACATAACCCCGATATTGCCAGTCTTCACTTTTATGATGGCTCGCATCGCCTGCTTTACGGCTTAAAGCGTGCCGATCTTTCTTCTAAAGATCTGGAAGAAGGCACGCAGTATTCGGTTCCTTTGCGTCAAAGCAATGGTTCTAAAGTCTTGGGGCAAGTGGTTTTGACCATGACGGGGCATCGTCTACAGGATTTACTCCACATCAGCCAGCCGATTTTAATTGTGCCGTTTGCATCCGCATGGTTGTTGACCGTTTTGGTCATTATGGTGATGACCTATGTGTGGATGAAGCAACTGGAATTGATCGTCAATGCCGTTCAACGCCTTTCAAAAGGTGAGTTTGGGGTGCGTTTGCCTGCCCTTCATTTTACAGGCTTGCAACGTCAATTGGCGGAAGATATTAACGAAATGTCTCGACGCTTGAAGATTTATGAAGACCATAACATCGAAACGATTTTGTTTGAACGACGCAAGCTTGAAGCCAGTTTGCAATCTATTGTGGATGGTGTCATCGTTTGCGGGCATAACGATGAAGTCGTTTTCATTAACGATGCCGCCGTGCGTTTGCTCGATCTTCATTCGCCACAGGAATCGCTAGGTCATTCGATTGTTCACTATCAAGACGATCACGGAGGCATCCCCTTTGCGTCGATCGTGGAAGCCTTTAAGGAATCGCTCACAAAACTACCGCCTGCCCCTAAAGAAAGCGATGATACCTGGTTTATGAAGCCCTTTAGCCAAGTGCTGGAACTGCGTCCGCAGTTGGCGTTGCAGATTATTGTGGCTCCCTTGCGTCAAGCGACTCGTAGCTTTAAGGAAGACGTCAATACAGGCGGTTATGTGCTGATTATGCACAACATCACCCGAGAACGAGAGGTCGACAAGCTGAAAACAGGCTTTATTTCTAACGTGTCGCATGAACTCAGAACGCCTGTTACCACGATTAAAAGCTATGTGGACACACTCTTTCATCACCGCAAAGACCTTGATGCCACCACCCAAGACGAGTTTTTTGAAACCTTGCATGTCGAAACCGAACGGCTCAAAAAGCTGGTGAACGATATTTTAGACTTTTCACGTTTGGATGAAGGGCAAGTGGAACTCGAACGTGCCTGGGAACCGTTGGCACCGCTCATTAGCTTGACCTTGCAATCGGTGAAAGTATTGGCTCAACATAAGCAAATTAGCCTAAGTGCCGCCATTGACAGTGATTTACCGCCTGTGTATATTCATAATGACAGCATGGAACGCGTGATGCTTAACCTGCTTTCAAACGCCATTAAGTACACGCCAGAATCGGGGCGTGTGAAGGTCACAGCGGAACTCACCGAAGATCGAACAGGCGTCAGAGTGAGTATTCAAGACACAGGCATTGGGATTTCACCTCAGCATTTGAGCCATGTGTTTGATCGTTTTTATCGAGTCGAAAATAAGGTGCATACGGTGAAAGGCACAGGTTTGGGCTTGCATTTGGTGAAGATTACGATTGAAAAGCATCATGGGGGGCAGGTTTTTGTGCATAGTCAAGAAGGAAAAGGCTCGACGTTTGGGTTTATTTTGCCTTTGAAGCCGACTCTACAAGACTTGTAGGTGTGATTTTTTGGATTTCTTGTTTTTTGGGTTGGTTTGCTCCGTTTATAGCTGGTGCTTGGACTTTCTAGTTCTCTTTTATAGCTGGTGCTGTCAGAGACCTTTGCTCGCACAAAGGTTCTCCGACACCTCTAAATGCGTTCAAGGGGGGACGGGGAAGGACGCATTGCGTTTCTCCTCCCCTTCGTCCCCCCTTG
>JBILSS010000067.1:0-10474 GCA_044371965.1 Vampirovibrionales bacterium | reverse complement strand
ACAAGCTTGCCTAAGAGCAAGGTCACTGTGCCGACTAAGTTCACTAAACCGTCGATGACGTATTTGTCAAAACCTGCATTGAGTTGCGATTGAAGCAATACGCCCCCTTCCACAATGCCGTCGTAAATATCGTCCATATACAACTTGTTTTGAGACAAGTTGTATAAAGGAGCCAATACTTTTTTAACGCCGTCGGTCTTAAAGACCTTGAAGTAGTAAAACGCACTTGACAATGCAACCCCAACCAAGGCAACCAACTGCGAGATATTCCCCACTTGGTTAAACATGGCATCCAGCAAGCTATGCTGATGATGTTCGGCGGCGTTTTGCAAGCTATAGGTGATGTAATCACCAAAGGCGGGAATTCCGACAAAGCCTGACAACACCAAGCCAATAAAGATCGAAGGCACGGCTAAAATCTGCAAAGGGAGTGTCATCACTTTATCTTCATGATGGACATGGGCTTTGCCACGGTAGTCGCCCATAAAGGTCATAAAGAAGGTGCGGAACATGTAGAAGGCAGTTAAACCAGCCGTTGCGGTTAGAATTACGTAAACCGCTGTATTTTCATGCAAAGCAGCGGCGAGAATCTCGTCCTTACTCCAGAAGCCACTCGTCCAAAACAAGCCTGAAATGGCGATTGTTCCAATCAAGTAAGTCAGCCCTGTAATGGGGAGCTTCTTGAATAATCCTCCCATTTGACGCATGTCTTGCTCATCTTCACAAGCGTGAATCACACTGCCTGAGCAAAGAAAGAGCATCGCTTTGAAGAAAGCGTGCGTAAAGAGGTGGAATAAGCCTGCGGTGTATGCCCCAAGTCCCATCGCTGCGACCATAAAGCCGAGTTGAGACATCGTGGAATAGGCGAGTGCTTTTTTAATATCGGTTTGTGATACGGCGATAATCGCACCGACCACAGCCGTGATGACACCCGTCCACGTGATGAAAGGCATCGCCATATCTGGTGAAATACTAATAATGGGGAAGACGCGTGCAATGAGGTAAACCCCAGCGGCAACCATGGTTGCGGCGTGAATCAGAGCGGAAATAGGCGTAGGACCTTCCATGGCATCGGGCAACCACGTATGCAAGGGGAATTGAGCCGATTTCGCCATGGGTCCAGCGAAAATAAGGATCGCAATTGTGCCGAGCAACCAAGGGGGTAAGGTCTGACTCATAAAGCCTGCTAATGATTCAAAGCCTTGAAAGGACAATAAAGCTTGTTCAGGATGCAATCCCACATAGCCTTGCCACCAATTTAAGCTAAAGAAGAGCAAGAACAGGATGCCGATTAAGAAGCCAAAGTCCCCAACACGGTTTACTAAGAAGGCTTTTAGAGAAGCGGCAGCGGCGGCTGGTTTGTGGAACCAAAAACCAATCAATAGGTAACTAGAAAAACCCACCAATTCCCAAAACATATACATTTGAGGCAGGTTGGTGGCAAGAACCAATCCCAACATACTAAAATTGAACAGGGCTAAGTAGCCGAAAAACTTGGCATATCCCTTGTCATGTCGCATGTAACCGTGCGTGTAGTATTGAATCAGAAGGCTCACAAAGGTGACGACCGTCAACATAAGGACGCTATTGGCATCTAACAAAGTACCGATTTTAAGTTCTAGGTTGCCCGCAGAAAGCCAAGTCCAGTTCTGTTCAACGGCTTGAACGGCTTCATGAGGCTGGGCAAAAAGCCATTGAATGGCTGAAACGGCATGGATCAATCCTAATCCTGTTGCCGTCATGGTTAAAATAGGGGCAAAAATCTGAGGCAATAAAGCAGTTTTTTCGCCTGTTTGTGGGTCATTCACTTGAATGGCACGACCAATGCTAATGCTTAAAAATGCAAGAAGGGGGTAAAGTGGGACAAGCCACAGGTTGTTTAAAAAAAAGTCTGAAAACCAATTCATGGCGAGGGGCTACTCCTTAATACATCTGTTTAATTTTGGTATATCGTGACAATCGTTGCATCAATTACCACTTTAAACGACTAAAATCTTCAACATCAACGCTCGCTGTATTCTTAAACAAGGCGAGAACAATGGCGAGTCCTACGGCGGCTTCGGCAGCAGAAATCGTCAAAATAAAGATGGCAAATACTTGCCCTGACAAATCACTCGGATTCACATGATTATTGATGGCAACAAAAACCAAGTTGACGGCATTAAGCATCAATTCAACACACATCAGCGTGCGAATCAAGTGGCGTGAACTGACCACGCCTGCAAAGCCTAATCCAAATAAAATCGTGGCAACACCTAAGTAATGGTGAACGGTAAGCCCTGCAACAGCAGCGACTTCAGCGACTTCGGCACTCATCATCATAGTGAACATTCCTTTTTAAGCTCTTCGGTAGCGGGGGCTTCTTCTGTGGCGACTTCGGCATCGACAAAGCCTACATCCTTACGCCATTCAGCCGAAAGCGTTGGCTTTAAGCGACCTTCTTGAATGGAAAACGTCAAACCTGGTTCTTGAGACGTAAATGTTTTTTTGGAAAGCATAATCGCCCCAATCATCGCCCCTAAAAGCAAGATAGACGCCACTTCAAAGGGAAGCACATATTTGCTAAATAGTAATTGACCAATCGCCAAGGTACTGCCTTGCTCATGCAATTCTGTAATCCATTGAGCAGACGCTGGTAATTGCTTGATATTAAAGCCTAAAACGCTTGTGAAAATAAGAGCGAATAGAGCAACGGAGCTGATGCTGGCAATCAGTAAGCGTCCGAGTTTCCCTGCTCGTGCTTTTAAAGGCGTGTCGCCTGTAAACATAATGCCAAACAACATGACAATGGTAAGCCCCACGCCGTAGACCAAAACTTGAGCAGTGGCTAAGAAATCGGCGTTATTGAGTAGGAAAAAAGCAGCGATCGAAAAGAAGACCACAATCAGGCTCAACGCACTGTACAACACACTTGGAGCCAATACCACGCCTAAGGCGGCTCCTATGGCAACGGTTGCAAAAATCCAAAATAAGGTAGATTCAAACAATTTATAAGCTCCAATCTAAACAAGGCTAACAGGGGACGAAACGTCCTATAATACGGTGGGCGTATAGCCACGTTTGGCACGCCATTCATCAGATTCTTGACCACTAAGGGTGAGATCTTTTTTGTCAAGCACCAAGGCTTCACGGCTGTAATCCGCAAGTTCAAAGTCGCTTAACATTTTAATGCAATCTACAGGACAGACTTCGGTGCAGTTTCCGCAGAAAATGCAACGCCCCATATCAATGGTAAAGCGTGTAACGACAGGCTTTTTATCGTCGTCACGGTGCATGTCGATCTGAATGAGGTCGTCACAAGGGCAGACCCTTGCACAGGCTTGGCATCCGATACACAGGTCGGTGTCATCCGATTTCGACAAGAGGCTTAAGCGTCCGTGAAAGCGATCGCTTAATTCAGGCATGACTTCAGGATATTCAAGCGTGACGGCTTCTCTTGGGTGATGCTTAAGTACGGTTGCAAAACCTTGTGCAATCGCCTTAATACCTTCTAAAACGACATTGCCTTCGGCATGTTCAATCGCATTGAGGGGATGTTGAGCATCGTGTGAATGATTCGACATAGCAAGACAAATCCTTTTAGACTAAGCGTGATAACGAGCGGCCACTTGGGCTTTAAATTGACGATCGATGAAGTGACAGAAGCCACCGACACCACCAATGCCGACGAGTGCTGCAAGGGCAAGATAAACCCAACTGCCTGCAAAACCGTCTGCTGAAAAACTAAGGCTAAACTGCTTGGCAAAGCCGAGCATGAACAAGTTAATTAAGGAAAGCGGAATGAGGAACTTCCAGCAGAAGCCCATGAGCTGATCGGGCTTTAAACGAGGGAGCGTGCCTCTTAAAAGCATCGCAATATAGATGAAAATGTAGGTTTTGCTAAGCATCCAGAAGATTTGCTCACCGTTAATGAGCAAAGGCTTAATGGCTGGGAGCTTCACGGCTTGGATGATGGCATCCGCCACGCCGTAGTTCTGCATGAAAGTGCCTCCAAAAGGCGAGGTGTATCCACCAAAGAACAACGCCACCGTTAGAGCGGACAAAACAAACAAGCCTGCGTATTCCGCCAAGAAGAAGGTCGCAAACTTCATACCTGAGTATTCGGTGTTGTAACCACTGACGAGTTCGCTTTCCGCTTCAGGCAAATCGAACGGTACACGGTTGACTTCAGCAATTGAAGCCACATAGAATAATAAGAAGCTTAACGGCGTGAGCATGATGCCGTACCAGTGAAGGACTCCTCCGCTTTGGGCTTCAATAATGGTCTTCAGGTTACCGCTACCCGTGAATAAAACCACGCCAATCACCGATAAAATCAAGGGGACTTCGTAGCTAATGGTTTGAGCCGCACTACGCATCCCACCCAACAGCGAATATTTATTGTTCGATGCCCAGCCTGCAAGAACAAGTCCGATTACCGAAATAGACGACAAGGCAAACAGAACAAGCAATCCCAAAGGCAAGCTTACCCCAATGAGGCTTTCGCTAAACGGCACGAGGGCATACAAGGCGAAAACAGGGAATAAGAAAATCGCAGGAGCCAGCGTGAACAAGAATTTGTCCATGACAGGGGTCATAATGTCTTCTTTGGTCAGAAGTTTGACGCCATCCGCGATGGTTTGAAACATCCCACCAGGCCCGACTCGGTTGGGGCCTTTACGTTGCGTAAACCAAGAAAGGACTTTACGTTCCATTAAAACCATGACCACCGCAGCGGCTTGCCCCATAACAGCCACCATGCCAAACAGCACCACGCCCGTTAAGAAAATAGGCACAATATCAGGCAATTGATGCCACAACTCAATGGCTTTCATTAAATGAAAGCTTGGGTCAAGGAGTTGTGCAAGTGTGGGAATTTCAAAGCTGGCAGTCGCGTTCATAGGATTGCATCTCTTTCTTTACGTAAACAGGGCTTATCTGTCTACTTCAGGCATAATAACGTCGAGGCTACCAAAAATAGCCATTAAATCGGAATACATATGACCCTTCATCAATTCAGGCAAGGCGGACAAATTGCTGAAAGACGCCCCACGCCACTTGATGCGATACGCCTTTGGCGTGCCGTCGGTAATAATGTAGCAACCCAAAACCCCACGAGGCGATTCCACAAAGTTGGACGCTTCACCCGCTGGCGGCTTATAGGTCAACAAGTTAATTTTTTTGCCCATGGTATCCCAATCCTTGTCCCAATGAGGAACAACAATTTCAGGATTTTTCTTGGCTTCTTTGGTTTTGGTTTCAACTTCTTTTTTCAGAATGGCTAAAGCACCGCCGTCTCCACCAGGGATTTTGTCAATACATTGCTTGATGATTTTAATGGATTCACGCATTTCTTGCACACGCACTAAGTAACGAGCATAGGTATCGCACCCTGTATGCGTCGGCACATCAAAATCCAATTCGCTATACACTGAATAAGGATTCGTTTTACGCATATCCAAAGCTTCACCAGTGGCACGTAAGGCAGGACCCGTCACGCCGTATTTAAGGCAGAACTCTTTGCTCATGATGCCGTGACCCTTGGTACGATCCATGACAATCGGGTTTTTTGTGGCTACCGCTTCGTATTCATCCAAGCGATCGGGGAAGTGATTGCAGAAAGCACGCACTTCTTCCAGCCAGCCAGCAGGGATGTCATTGTTGACGCCCCCAAAGCGGAAATAGTTGTACATCATCCTTGCCCCAGTAAGGTTTTCAAAAATCGTGAAAACTTCTTCACGATCTCTAAAACACCAAAAGAAAGGCGTAGACGCCCCTAAATCTAGCAAGAACGTACCAAACCACAATAAGTGAGACGTAATACGGTTTAATTCAAGACAAATCACACGGATATATTCCACACGCTTAGGAACGGGAATATCGGCAATCTGTTCGATGCAGTTGACAAAAACCAAGTGATCGTAGAACGAAGAAAGGTATTCAACCCGATCGATCGTTGGCTGATACTGAAACAAGGAACGACTTTCGCCCATTTTTTCCTTGGAACGGTGCAAGTAGCCAATCACAGGCTCCATTTCTTTAACGACTTCACCATTCAGCGTGGTAACCAAACGCAAAACGCCGTGAGTTGAAGGATGCTGAGGTCCGATATTCACCACCAAATCATTGGTGTCAAACCCTGTTTCAATAGAAACACCAGGTAAGTTGCTTTGCAATTCAGGATTCAATTCTTTAACAGACATCATAGTAGTTTCCAAAACGTTTAACGAATAACGAGACTAACGACGGTTCCACACCAATCGAGGGTCTTCTTCTTTGTAATCTTTACGCAAAGGGTGACCCAACCAATAGGTCGGCATTAAAATGCGACGCAAATCAGGATGCCCCTCATAGTGAATACCCATTAAATCATAGGCTTCACGTTCATGCCAATCGACCGCAGGCCAAACAGGGTAAAGGCTTGGGGATATATCGTTCGCATCGGCGACGATTTTAATAATCAATGAATGGTAATGCACGGTGGAATAGAGGTGGTACACGCTTTCACGATGCGTCTTCCAGTCAATCCCTGTTACCAATAGGAGCATATCCAGCTTTGAGCTAGCGTCGCCTTTAAGCAATTCACCTGCTTTAAGAATGGTTTCAGCAGTTAAGCGAATGACTTCGGTGCCTTTGGCGTCGTTACCGAGGTGTTCAACCTCAATGCCTTTAGATTCAAGCAACGCACCAAAAAATCCAGCAGGAATAGCAGGCGTTGTTTCAACCACTTCAGTTTCAGGAGCCTGTTCAGGCGTTTTATTTTCTTCGTTCATGACGGTGCTTTATATTGCCTCTTACTAATCCTAATTCGCCACGTTCAAGCATTTCTTCGACATTGTATCCATCTTTTTGGATGCCCCAATGTAAGAAATCTGCTTCCGTAGCTCCTTCTAACGGCACTAAACAATCGTCTTCATCTAAACGCACACGTGCAATATGCTGTGCGGTACGCTTACGACGTTCAGCTAAAGTTTCTTTACGCATTTTCTTTTGCAGCTGGATTAACGCATCCAACAAAGCTTCAGGACGAGGTGGGCATCCTGGCACATAAACATCGACAGGAATCACACGATCCACGCCACGCACGACTGAATAGGAGTCGTTTTCATACATGCCGCCCGTAACCGTGCAGGCCCCCATGGCGATAACATATTTGGGTTCAGCCATTTGCTCATACAAACGCAATAAAGCAGGTGCCATTTTATACGTAATGGTGCCTGCGGTAATCATTAAATCGGATTGTCTCGGGGTGGCTCGAAAGGCTTCGGAGCCGAAGCGAGCAATGTCAAATTTTGGTGCAGATGCCGACATCATCTCAATCCCACAACAGGAGGTTGCAAAGGTCATCGGCCAAACCGAGTTACTTCTTGCCCAGTTGTAGACGGCATCGACCGTTGTGACGATAATTCCGCTACTTTCGAGCATATCTTGCCACGCATCAGAAACGAGGTTTACTGCCATCTTAAGGCTCCTTTTCGCCACGCATACACAATACCGAGTGCTAAAATGCCAACGAAAATCAGCATTTCCACTAGAGCAAAGACACCCACTTTCTCGTAAGCCACTGCCCAAGGAAACAAGAAAATGGTTTCAATATCAAATAAGATAAAGAGCAAGGCATAGAGATAAAACTTTACATCAAAGCGAATACGTGCTTCACCATAAGGCTTCATGCCCGATTCATAGGTTTCATGCTTATAAGCGGTGGGATGCTTAATTTGAACCAATTGCGAAATGGCAAAAAGCAGGAAGGGGAACAATCCGCAAAAGAGCAGAAGGACGAAAAATACGGGATATCCAGTTAGGTGCATTGGGCGTATTCTCTTTTCTCACAATATCTATATTCCTAATTAAACATTAAATATGATAAATGGTCAAACACTAAAAGCGATTTAAATAAGGGAGATATTCATTTTTTTAGGGATACCACCTGTTTTTCTGCCAAAATAAGGGGGAAGTCCCCTCTAAAGACGAGGTCATTAAAGGTCATGCGTTTGGATGATTTTCGCCCCTTGCACTTGCAATCTGTTCTCTATATGAGTGTTCTCTATTTAATCATGTCATTTTTGCCTGCCTTTGCGGTGAATCTGCAAAGTGTGGACGACTTGCCTATCACGCAGTTCCCCATTGCCGATGCTCGCTTGAACGAACTTCTTAAAGAAGGTGATGCGTTTCGATCCGAAAGCATTTTAAATGCCATTGTGGAGCGTGAACCGTCCAATTGGCGAGCCTTGGTGAACTTGGCGTATCTGCACGAAAAAAAGTGGCAATACCCCACGGCGAAAGTCTTATTGATGCGTGCCAAAGCCATTGTGCCGCAGGAACCTACCGTGCTTGGCGAACTCGGATACTTATACCTAAAATGGGCAAGCCAAACGGACTTGAAGCCTGCCCCCCCAGCCGATGCCCTCGCCCAAGCTGAACGGCTGTTAAAGCAAGCTTTGGCGATGCGTCCGAATGATGCGATGCTCCCCCTGTATTATGCGGAATTGTGCTTCTTTAAAGACAAAAACTCGACCGAAGCCAAGCGTTACGTCAAACAAGCGTTAGCAATGCACCCGACGCATCAGCCTGCTTTATTGCTAGCGTCTCATCTCTATCAAGAAATGGGTTTACGGTCTCAAGCCCAGCAAGCCTTGCTTATGGCGTATGATTTAGGGAGTGAAAATCCTGCGGTGCTAGATGCGATGTCTCGTATGCTGGCGAAATTGGAGCGTCCAGAAGATGCCATTCACTATGCGAATGAAGCCACCTTGTACGATGTCGCTGAATCGCCTGAACGCTTGCGTTTAAAGGCTCAACAGTACGAAAAATTGGCGGATCCGCAAAAGGCGTTACAGAACTATCAAGCCCTTGCCCCCTATTTTCCCAAGTCCCCTGAATTGAGTCTGAAAAAAGCCAGTTTGACGGAGCAGGTTTCGGGAACGGAAAAGGCGTATCCTGCCTTTCAAGAAGCGATGCGTTTGAATCCCGATTTAGTCCCCAATTACAAAGCAGAAGCGAAAGCCCTGATCATCAAGGAATCGTTGGATGCGGCTAAAGCTCCCTTGCAATCGGTGTTAAAACTCACCCCTGAAGATCCTCAGTTGTTAAGCTGGTTGAGCATTCTATACTATCGCAACCTGCTGCTTGGGCAAACGGTGGATAAAGCAGAATTGGCATCCGTGCAACGCTTGCTAAAACGCTCACAAAGCACGACGCTAAAAATGAGCTTGCCCCAAGGCACGAACGCCCTAAGCATCCAGCCCTTGTCTGAACAACGGACGCTGGAAGCCTTGCGTCTAAAACTTGTGGCACAAAACGGCGTCTTAGAAGCGGAAGATCTCAAGCAGTTACATCATTTGAAAAGCTTTGGAGCCACCCCCGTAATTCGTGCGGAATCGGCGTTTTTGTATGGGGATATGCCCACCGTATTCGCCGAACTCAAGCGGATGCCTCCACCTGCGACGGCGGAAGACGCTGTGGATTTAGGGCATCAATGGCGGTTGATGCAATTTATCCCGGGAGCCTTAAAAGCCTTTCAATGGGCGTATACGGCAAACCCTACCGATGAAACCCGTCGGCGGATTGTGGAGTTGGAACAGGTGGACGTCCGCATTGAAGAGCGTCTCCATGCTTTGCAAGCTGCCTTGCCTCAAGGGGTAAGAAATATCAAAAAAATCAAGCAAGAAGCGATGCAAAAACAATTGAATCAGCTCAAAACAGAAGCGAATACGGCGTTACAGTTGAATCCCAGTCATCCGTTACCGTGGGAGCTTTTGGCGGATGTCGCCGAGCGTGAAGGGCAGTGGGGGCGTGCCGTTTTATTATGGCAAGAAGCCAAAATGCGAGACAGTGAAGGGAAGGATCAGGCGAGGGTCCACCAACGCCTCGTTCATGCGAAGTATCAAGCGTCGAAAGCGGGGGTCCCCCCATTGACGTCGTTGATGCAACGTGGGCATCAAGCGGTTCCTGCGAGTGTGGGCTATATATTTTAACAATTAAAGGGTACAGAAGACTCTGCGAAAGCTTTTTGCGGGAGAGAGATTGCCACGCTACGCTCGCAATGACGGTGTGTTTTTTGAGTTTCGTAGAGCTTTCTATAAGCAAGAAGCCCAATAAAAAAGCCCTCTTCCTTTTGAGAAGAGGGCTTTTTGGGTGAACGAGGTGTTATCTAAGTAACTGTATCGCCAAGTTCGGAGCCTGGTTGGCTTGACCAAGAACGGTTGCCGCTGCCTGTTGAAGAATCTGATTCTTCGTCATTTCAGCGGATTCCTTCGCCACATCCACATTACGGATGCGTGATTCACTGGCACTGAAGTTCTCGATCGAAATCGACAAGTTCTGACTAGCGGAACTTAAACGATTGGTCATCGCACCAATCGATGCTCTGCGGTTGCCCACGGTTTGAAGGGCCGTGTCAATTTTTGAAATCGCCCTCAACGCTGAAGCATTGGTTCCTACGCCGACTTGCATAACCGCACCTGCGTTTTGCAAGCCCAAACTGGTGGCTTGT
>JBILSS010000180.1:0-3109 GCA_044371965.1 Vampirovibrionales bacterium | reverse complement strand
AATGCCTTAGGGCATCTTCTAAAGCGGATGTATCCAAGCTTTCACTGCGGTGAATGTCGTCCACCATCACATTGAGCAAGTCCACGCCCATGAGCAAGGGTTCCACCACATGAGGATGTGGAATCAATACGCCATCTCTCACACGCATCAAAACGCTTTCCATAAGGTGAGACACCTGCTTTAGCCGTTCAAAGCCAAAGAAACCTGACGCTCCCTTGATGCTATGAATGGCTCTAAAAATGCGGTTGACGATTTCTTGACTCACTTGAGGGGCTTGCTTTTCAAGAGCCAACAAATCTGGCTCAATGGATTCAAGGTGTTCAGCACTTTCGCTCAGAAAGTCTTGCAGAAGGGAATCGTCTTGATGTTCGCTCATGGGGGGGGAGATCCTTACATTGAAAAGTATTCTAGTGAATAGACTAATACTATAGACAAGGGTTTTCTTTCATTGTAAAGGGGGCTTTCCTTCATTGTAGAAAATCACCCACTCTTTTCAATCATTCGGAGGATGAATGTTCTCTATATATTTCCAAGAATTTTAAAATCATGTGTTTGAAGGACGGTTCCAAAGCCCTTTTTTCAAGGCTTGAGCGGTAAGTTCAATTGTTTTCATCTCATCTTGATGAGCCAAATTAGGAGAATAAATCATCACTTTCGCTAGCCCCGATTTCAACAAGCCTGCATTCACACTTTCCCCACCCTTGGGCTGTAAATACACCCATGCCAAGGTTCTACCGTAACGATCCCTTATTTTTTTGTCAAATTCTAAGTAAACCACCTTCGCTTCGGTCATTTTTTTGGTATAAGCTTGGGCTTCTAAACCAAAGGATTGAGGCTTGCCAGTCGGGTTTCGCTTGGAACGTTTGGTTTCTGGCGTGTCCACCTGTAGAAAGCGGATTTTTTCGTTGGGGGATTCGATCAAGCCGTTGCCGTTTAAATCGCAAGAAATCGTGTCGCCATCGATGATTTTGAGGACTTTGCACGCCTTACGTTCCGTGAGTGCTTGGTTAGCTATTGGCGTTTGAGTGGTTGATTTGTCTTGATGAACGGCTCTTCTAGGGCTTTCTTGTTTTGGCGTGCTTGACTCACTAGGTTTAAAGCGTGGTGTCAAATCAAGCCAATCATTCGGCAACAGAACGATCCCGATAAAAAGGAGCAATATCAGAATAGAGCGTTTTCGTAACGTTTTCAAGAGATTTTTTTTCACAGCGAAGGGTCTCTACGTGTCAAAAGCACAAAAGCCCTTATCACATAAGGGCTTTTGAAATATCAAACGGTTAATATCACCTAGACCACAAACTCTTCGCAAGCGGAAGAGAGATCCGTGTTAGCGATCATGTTGTCATCATGGAAAGGGACATCCATCGGGGCGTATTCACGCAACAAGGGAATGTTCGTTTCTAGTCGATCCGCATAGGTGGGCAAGTTTACTTTCCAGTAAGTGCCTAGAACCACACGATCCGTTAAACGATAGGCTTCCTCAATTGCGGCGATTTTCTTGGCTTGATACGCTTCTAAATTCGTCGCATCTTCCACGAAACCGTTATAGCCCGTTTCTTCCAAGTACTGTAAACGAGGCAACTCGCTTTGACCTGAATTCACCGTTTCCGTATAGTATTCTTTAGGGTGCAAGTCATTGTAAGTTGGGCAAGGTTGATGAACATCCACCAAGCTAACCCCACGATGATTAATCGCATCCATAATCGTTTGCTTGAGATGCTTGGCATCAAAGGCATACGAACGAGCCACAAAGGTGTAGCCTGAAGCAATCGCCAAAGCAAGTGGGTTAATGGCTTGCGAAATGTGAGGCAATGGCAAACTCTTCGGTTGCATGCCGACTTCTAAGGTAGGCGACGCCTGCCCTTTGGTCAAACCATAGACTTCGTTGTCAAATACAATGTAGGTAATATCCACATTACGACGCCCAGCGTGCATAAAGTGACCTGCCCCAATACCATAACCGTCGCCGTCGCCACCTGTGGCAATCACCACGTTGTTCGGATTAGCGATTTTGGCTCCTAAGGCATAAGGTAAGACACGTCCGTGAAGGGTGTGAATACCGTAAGCTTGAAGGTATTGAGCCGATTTGCCTGAACAGCCGATGCCTGCGAAGAATTCAACCTTCCAAGGTTGAAGTTGCAGTTCAGAAACGGCTTGCTGAATGGCATTCACGATGCCGAAATCTCCACATCCCGGACACCAGTCAGGGTTTTTATCGGAACGCAATTGAAAAGGCTTCAATTTGACGTCCAACGTTGGGAGTGTTTGTTCTGTTTGTTGCTTAGTGGCCATTGATCAGCACCACCTTTCTTGATTGCTTTTCTTGCACTTCTTTAACGGCTTCTAAAATCTCACATTGTGAGAAAGGACGCCCCGTGTATTTCACGGCTTTATGTTCAATATCCAAACCTGTTTCTTGACGAATCAATTTCGCCAACTGATTCGTGAAATTGCTTTCAATAATCAGACGCTGTTTGGCATTGTTTAAAATACGTGTAATGGCATCCACAGGGAAGGGAGACATCAAGCGAATATGTAAGTAATTGACGGATTTGCCTTGTTCCGCAAAGCGATCGAGTGCATCCAAGACAGCACCTTTCGTCGAACCCCAACCAATAATGGTGAGATCTGCATTTTCAGGCCCGTACATTTTAAATTGCAAGTGTTCAGGAATCTCATTCGCTGCCACAACCAATTTTCTAGCACGCTTTTCCATCATTTGCATACGAATCGCTGGCTCTTCTGTGATGAAGCCGTATTCGGTATGCTCGTCACCTGTTAAGAAGTGAATCCCACCGGGAGTCCCAGGAATAGGGCGAGGTGAAATACCGTCTTCGGTGATTTGGAAGCGTGGGAACTTCGGCAAACCTGTGGATGGATCCGCAGGATCGTAAGAATCCACATGGGTGACTCGCTTACCACGATCAACACGCAAGCCTTGATCCGCAAACTTCTTAATGCTTTGCGTGGAGTTCGCCAAGGCTTTGTCCACCAAAACAATCACAGGGGTTTGGTAACGTTCTGCGAAGTTGAAGCAGTTGAAGCCATCTTCAAAGCACTCTTCCATGTCACCAGGAGACAAAACGATCTTGGGGAAGTCGCCGTGACC
>JBILSS010000179.1:0-3178 GCA_044371965.1 Vampirovibrionales bacterium | reverse complement strand
CTTTTGTGAAAGACAGCAGTCTGAAAAATAGTGTGATTCTCATCACAAAAGATTTGGATACTTCGATTGAAATCGCTAACCAGCTCGCCCCTGAACACTTGCATTTGCACGGTAAAGCGGTGGAAGTTCGGCAAGGGGACTTGACGCATTACGGCACGTTATTTGTCGGTGAATATGCCACAATCGCCCATGGGGATTACTGTGCTGGGCCGAACCATACCTTGCCTACGTCGGGATCAGCACGCTTTAGCTCGTCCCTCTCGCCGATGACCTTCTTGCGTGTGCAGAACATTCTAGAAGTCTCCGCATCTAACAGTTATTTGAATGAGTTGACGGCAAACCTAGCGAATCTTGAACATTTAACGGCTCATGCCTATTCGGCGTTGCTCCGTGAAGAAGACTAGTATAGAAGGCTCTGCGAAAGTCTTGTTTCCTCTCCTTGAGGAGTGAGGCTCACGAGAGGGGGGATGCCTTTTAGACTTTCGCAGAGGTTTCTATAGAAATCTCTGTGAAAGTGGTTTTCGTCATTGCGAGCGTAGCGTGGCAATCTGTAAAAATGCCGCAAGTGGTGAACGGATTGCTTCGTTTCAACGCAATGACGCTGTGTTTTGAGGCTTTTGCAGAGATTTCGATAATTTGTGAACAAAAATGAGGACAGTCTTTGTAACAAACTTTGTAACAAAAAATCAATCAGATTAAAGTGATTGTTTTTATTATGTTGTAAAAACAATCAACACCAAAGGTTGAGACGTTTTATAAACCTGTACCCCCCTAAATAATACACAAAGAAAGTAAATAAATATAAATGTCCAAGGTTACATCTGCCCCTAAAACAATTAGACTCGCTGGATTTGAGTTTGATGATAAATCTAAATCAATAAATAAAGTGCGTGATTTTACATATGATCGTTATGATCTATATGCTAAGTTAGATAGTTTTAACCCTAAAGATGTAAAACTCAGTAAATTTTCGCTTCATGCTGATGCTATAAATCCTATGAAAAACCTAACACCTGAACAAGCTGATCGGCAAATTCGACTTACAACAACCCTCTTTGAAAATCTGGGTGGTAAACTAGAACCAAAAAACAAAAGCTAAACCCGACGCAGAGTAAACAAGGTGTCTCGTAATTCGGTCGCCTTGTCGAAATCCAACAACTTGGCGGCCGCCTTCATCTCCGATTCTAGCTCGTCCAACAAGACGGCTTGCTTGTCCGCAGGCAAGGTCTTAAACACATCAGGATGCGTCAAGTCCCCTGCTTGAGCAGGCGACTTGTCGTCTCCACTCGTTTTTGTGCCACCCAACATATCCAACAAACCGTTGTTAATCGCCTTTTTAATGGTTACAGGCACAATGCCATGTTCGCTATTGTACGCCATTTGCTTCTGCCGACGGCGTGCCGTCTCATCCATCGCACGAGCCATGCTCGGCGTGACCTTGTCCGCAAACAGAATCACTCGCCCTGCCGAGTTCCTCGCCGCTCGTCCGATCGTTTGAATCAAGGCGTGATCGCTCCGCAAGAAGCCTTCTTTGTCGGCATCCATAATGCAAACCAAGCTCACTTCAGGCAAATCCAAGCCTTCACGCAACAAGTTCACACCCACCAGAATATCAAAATGCCCCAAACGCAGATCTTGAATAATCTGCACACGGTCAATCGGCTTGATTTCACTGTGTAAGTACCGCACTTGCAAGCCCATGTTCTGCATGTATTCGGTGAGATCTTCTGCCATGCGTTTGGTCAAAGTGGTAATCAGCACACGCTCATCCCGAGCCAAAATTACCTCAATTTCAGACACCAACTTGTCGACCTGCCCCTCAATCGGATGCACGTCCACCAAGGGATCCAGCAAGCCTGTGGGGCGAATCACTTGCTCGGCGACAAAGCTACTTTCCGCCAACTCGTACTTGCTTGGCGTGGCAGACACATACAACAATTGCCCGACTCGTGCCATGAATTCGTCAAACATCAAGGGGCGGTTGTCTTTGGCACACGGCAGGCGAAAGCCGTAATCCACCAGCGTTTGCTTGCGTGAACTGTCCCCATGATACATCCCCCGCAACTGCGGAATCGTCACATGGCTTTCATCAATGAACATCAGCATATCTTTAGGGAAATAGTCAATCAGCGTTTTCGGCGGTGTCCCCGGTGGGCGACC
Source organism: Vampirovibrionales bacterium (assembly GCA_044371965.1). Classification (GTDB taxonomy): domain Bacteria; phylum Cyanobacteriota; class Vampirovibrionia; order Vampirovibrionales; family JAJTHC01; genus JAJTHC01. Next base: position 1,018 of record JBILSS010000179.1, on the reverse strand, counting down.
CTCAAAAATACGGCTATAATTTTCCACCCCAGGGCAGTAGCCCAGCTCCTTGATGCTTTCCATGTCCCTTAAGGTGCGTTGATGCAAGCGTTCGGCTTCAAACTCCTTGCCTTCATGTCGTAATTGCTCGAGCCTGTCCTTCATTTCAAGCTTGATCTGTGCCAACGCCTTGTCGATATAGCCTTCATCGGTCACATAGTGAACCGCAGGGTATAGCACATATTTGTCCAAGCTTTGCAGGATTTCGCCCGTGGTGGAATCCATAAAGTAAATGGATTCCAGCGTTTCGTCGAAAAATTCGAGTCGTAAAACGGCTTCTTCGTTGGCAGGGAAAACGTCAATCACATCGCCACGCATTCTAAAATGCGAGCGAGTCAATTCCAAATCGTTTCGCATGTACTGGTTTCGCAACAGTTGATGCAACAAGGCTTCACGCTTATAATCCTGCCCCAGCTCAAAGCGAATGGCGGATTCGAGGTAGACTTCTGGCATCCCCAAACCGTAGATGCACGATACGGAGGCAATCACGATGACATCCCGCCGTTCAAAGAGCGATCGTGTGGCGGAGTGACGCATCCGATCGATTTCTTCGTTAATGGTGGCAGTTTTTTCGATGTAGGTGTCCGATCGGGGGATATAGGCTTCAGGTTGGTAGAAATCGTAGTAACTAATGAAGTATTCCACGGCATTTTCGGGGAAAAAGTCTTTGACTTCGTTGTAAAGTTGGGCGGCGAGCGTTTTGTTATGTGCCATAATCAGCGTCGGGCGTTGAAGTTGTTGGATGACGCTTGCCATGGTGAAGGTTTTTCCTGTCCCTGTGGCGCCTAGTAGGGTCATGGCTCGTGTTTCGGGGTTGCGAAGATGCTCGACAATATCGGCGATGGCTGTGGGTTGATCGCCAGCAGGGGCATACGGCGTGTGGAGTCGAAAGGCATCGGGGGCTTCTAGGTGGGGCGTGAACATGGGGTATCCTTTGGGCTGAATCGTTCATGCTTCTTAGTATAGCACCTGAAAAATC
>JBILSS010000066.1:0-10774 GCA_044371965.1 Vampirovibrionales bacterium | reverse complement strand
AAAATATCTGAAACAAGCTGGTATTGCTCTTCGGTAATATCGCTGGGATAAGGCATTGTAAAAAACTCTCTTGACAAACAATACCTAATTATACACCATTAACCACTTTCATGAAGATAGGTTCTTAGATAAACGTTCTCTACAAAACGGGCTATACAGTGACGTTGTTTTTGCTACAATAAAAGGCATCCAATTTAACGATAATGAAGGAGTCTTTCATATGCAAGCAACGTCACACGAAACGCCGTCCAACGGCATGGATTTATGGGTCACCGAACGCAATGAAGGCACCGCTTTTAGCTTTAAAGTTAAAGAAGTCTTGCATTCTGAACAAAGCGAGTTTCAAAAGCTCGATGTGCTGAAAACCGCCACCTACGGTAATCTCATGCTCCTCGACGGGCTTGTAATGACCACCGAGCGTGACGAGTTTGTGTATCATGAAATGATCGCTCATGTGCCGTTGTCCGCTTTATCCAAACCTGCCAAGCGAGTGCTGATCATCGGCGGGGGAGACGGCGGAACGCTCCGAGAAGTCTTGCGTCACCCCAGCGTGGAAGAAGCCGTGTTATGCGAAATTGACGGAGCCGTCATCCAAGCAGGGCGGGATTATTTCCCCACGATCGGTTGTTGCTTCGACGACCCACGAGCCACGGTGCTAGTCGCCGACGGCGTCGACTATATGAAAAACGCCGAGCCTGAAAGCTTTGATGTCATTCTGGTGGATTCCACCGACCCCATTGGTCCAGGGGTGGGCTTGTTTACGCAAGACTTTTACAATAACGCCAAACGAGCCTTGACGCCTCACGGGATTTTGACCGCTCAAACCGAATCGCCTTTTGCGGATCATGTCGGCATGTCTCGCATTTACGATGTTCTGCACGATGTCTTTGATCATGTCACGGGCTATTACGGCACGATACCCACCTACCCTGGGCATTTGTGGACGTGGAGCTTCTGCACCAAGTCCGCCGAAGTCAATCCGTGGGATGCAATTACGGCGGATTATATCGCCTCTTTAGAAAGCGTGGAAAATCCACTAAAGTATTACAATATCGACTTGCATCACGGGGCATTTGCTCACCCGACCTTAGTCAAGACCTTGATGCGTCCGACGCTTAAGCCTTCTGCTAGAAGTTTGGCGTAAATTGCCGTATAGAAAGTAAGATGATGACAACGCTTGAAGACGTCCGCCCCACGATGCCACAGCTCAACGCCCTCGCTCACGCCCCCGAAGGCTTCGTGAGTCGTGCCAAGCCTTATGTCTTGCCTGAAGAACTTAAAGCCCAACGCTTGGATTTCGACGAAGCCTTGCGTTTATTTGAACACGCCGACTTGTACGAACTCGGTGCCAGAGCCGAAGCCGTGAAAGCGGTGTATCACAATGCGGATGCCCCAATTACCTTTGTCATTGATGCCAACGTGAACTATACGAACATCTGCAATGTGGACTGCAAGTTTTGTGCCTTTTACCGCCATGCCGATGCCCCCGATGCCTATGTGCTAAACTATGAGCAGATCGCCGAAAAAGCCCAACGCCTTGTGGATGCGGACGGCACGCAGTTCTTGCTTCAAGGCGGTGTCAATCCCGATCTGCCTTTTTCGTATTACACGGATGTTTTGACTCGTTTGAAGGCGGATTTCCCCAGCTTGACCTTGCACGCCTTTTCAACGTCTGAAATCTCGCAGTTGGCTCATATGACAGGAAGCTCCTTGTTTGAGGTGATTCAACGCCTCATGGATGCGGGGCTAGACAGCATCCCTGGAGCTGGAGCCGAGATCCTACACGACGATATTCGCAACCGTGTCAGCCCGAAAAAAATCAATACGCATGGCTGGCTTGAAGTCATGGAAGTGGCACATCACTTGGGGCTTAAAACAACCGCCACCATGATGTTTGGCATGACGGAACAACCGTGGCATATCATCGACCACCTTTTTCAGATCCGCCACCTGCAAGACGCCACCAGCGGATTCACCGCCTTCATCCCTTGGACGTTCCAAGCCCCTTTTACGCAATTACAGCAAATGCCGATTGAATACCAAGCCACAGGCGTCGATTTCTTACGAGTCGTGGCGATGGCTCGCTTGGTGTTGGATAATGTGCCGAACATTCAAAGCAGTTGGTTGACGCAAGGCGAAAAAATCTGCCAAACGGCGTTGTGCTTTGGTGCCAATGACATGGGCGGTTTGGTGCTAGAAGAAAACGTCGTCACCCAAGCAGGCATTACCCATGTGAATCGTGGGGTGGATGAGGTGTTGAAAATTATTCATCCGCTGGGGCGGGATGCTGCTCAACGTAACACGGCGTATCGTATTCTTAAAAGCTTCCCACGAAAATAGTGTATTAAAAAAGGAAACTCCCAATGATGTCTGAAGAAAAAGCCCCTGAAAACTTGCCGAAAGTGGCGGCAACAAGCCCCAATGTACTGACCCTTGAACCGAAAAAATATGCGTTTTGCACCTGTGGTTTAAGTGCCGACGGTACCTTCTGCGATGCGTCTCATCGTGGGACGACGTTTCGTCCGCAAGTCTTTGAAGTCACTGAAACGCCTGAAACGGTGGCGTTGTGCCGATGCAAACAGTCCAAAAACTTCCCCTTCTGCGACGGATCTCACGCCAGCCTATAAGCTCATGTTTTGATCCAGCAAGGATTTCTACTGTCTTTTATTGCCAAGTTCACATTTTTCTTTGTATAGCCTTCTATAGTTGTTTATACCATTTAAACGATTGAATAGCGTATAGGTGGATTCTAGGAGCCTAGACTCGCAGATGGGTGAGGTGTACAGAGACGTACATAAGCACATCGAGAACCCGAGCGACAACGAAGACGCCAGACGCTATTTAATCGTTTAATTGGTATTAATTCTATGCCTTCAACAACTGCAAGGCAGCTTGATTGCTGACGTTTGCCTGCTGTAAAATGCTCACCGCGGCATTCTGCAAAACCTGTGCCTGCGTATACTCCGCCGATGCCTTGGCAATATCCGTATCCACAATACGGCTACGAGACGCTTCAATATTCAAAGTACTCAACCCGACGAAACTGCCTGCACGCTCCAACTGATTGCTCAACGCACCAATCGTTGAACGTTGCCCATTTAAAAACGTGAGGGCATTGTCAATGTCACCCAAATAAGAAAGCACACGATCCGAACTGTTCAACTGGGTGGTTGTTCCATCGAAAATGTCGTTTAAGGTCGCAGGCGTCCAACGTTGGGGATCCACCACGGCTTCAAGCCCCATAGTGGTGCTGTCTAATTGAGCAAACGCACCTAAAATATCAATCGTATTGGTGGCGAGGTTTGAACCGCCCGCAATTTGCACTTTGGCATCTAGTAAAGAACCGTCTAGCACGTTCATGCCGTTGAATTGGGATGACGCACTCAAGCGGTTCATGTCGTCCAACAAAGCACGCATTTCTTTAGCCAAGCTATTACGTTGGTCGGTACCGTTCACGTCGTTCGCCATTTGCACCGCCAATTCACGAATGCGTTGTAAGTTGTCGCCCATAACGCTGATACTGCCTTCGGTGACTTGCAACATGGAAAGCCCGTCTTGGATGTTTTGATCCGCACGTTGCCCTGTTAGAATGTCGACGCTTAAGCGTTGGCTAATGGCGTAGCCACTGGCGTCATCTGAACTGCTATTGATTTTTTTACCGCTGGCGATGTCTTGAGCGGCGTTGTCCGTGCGAGCGGTGTTGAGTCGCAAGGTTTGCAAGGAACGAATCGCATTTAAATTGGTGTTGATGAACTGTAAAGGCATGGCTATTGGTCTCTCTCTTCATTGAACAGGCATCGCTGTTTGGGGGTCTCTCTGAAGAGTGTTTCGACAAAAGGGGAGGCGACTTGGGCGAGATCCACCAAGTGGAGGAGGGGTCTCTTATACCATTTAAACGATTGAATAGCGTCTGGCGTCTTCGTTGTCGCTACGATTCTCGATGTGCTTATGTACGTTTATGTACACCTCGCCCATCTGCGAGTCTAGGCTCCTAGAATCCACCTATACGCTATTCAATCGTTTAAATGGTATTACTTAAACGCCGAAAATATCTTTTTAATGACTTCTACAGTAGTTTTGGGGATGTTCGCCGTGCCATCCCACGCCTTGCCAGCTGCATTTTTAATGATGCTACCGAAATTACTCCCACTAAACAAGCCAAGTAAAACAGTAGCACCTACGCCATAGGTCGCGGTTGTGCCTAAGCGGTACTGCCAATCGCCGTCTTGTCGTTGGGTGCGTTGACCGTCCATGCCTTTGATTAGGGTTTTCAAGCCAAAATAAGCGGCGGCTCCCAGGGCGGCTAAGCCTGCCGTGGACCTTAATGCCCCTTTTTTTCTAAATGATTTAATTAACAAGGCAACGCCCCCAGCTCCCAGCAGGGTCAAAAAGGCATTATTTACGCTGGATGTCGCAAAGTTAACGGCACGAATCCCGCCGTTAATGACTTGGGTGAAAGGGCGAATTAAACCCATACCAAACAAACGAAGCCCTAGGCCGTCGTCGGGGTTGGGGTAGGCAACGGAGCGTCCCATCATGGGGTAGGCTCCGTCATAGGGATCCGCACTATAGCCGCTACGTTGAGCGTTTGTTTTGGAGGCTTTTATTTCAGAGCGGGCATCCATAAGGTGTAGAGAGGGGTTTGAAGCAATTGAGGATATCATAATGTGACCTTTTTAATTGTGAGATATAAGTAGGGGGTACTTATTCTTAGTATACGACAGTAACATAAAACCCAAAGAACTTTTTTTTGTGCTAGGGACGCTTTGAAAAAACATGGGGTTTACGCACTAGGCAAGGGATCGAAAGAATGTCATACTGAAAAAGAGTAGATCTTTGAAAATCAAAAAACAAACCTGAACTCGTCATCCTGAACGTATGTGAAGGATCTCCCGAAAGAAGGGAGGAGATGTTTCGTTACACTCAACATGACGATTTTTTAGATTAGTGTGTGTCAAAAAAGCGAATTCTATGTGTCAGAATCGAGGGTTTTGTGTGTCAAGAAAGCGGGTTTTGTGTGTCGGGAACAAGGGTTTCATGTGTCGAAAATAGGGGTTTCGTGTGTCGGAAACAAGCGTTTCGTGTGTCGAAAACTAACCCCAAGGAAAGGGTGAATTCGACTTTTTTTTGCTCGATTTTTTCGCAGGTTTTGCCACGGGTGCAAACGGAGACGATGCCTCATCCTCTCCAAAGGAGCCGAAAAAGTCCCCCCAGCCCATGGGGTCATCAGGATCCACCACCGCCTCTTCTGCCGAAGAGGCAATCATATCAATCGTTTCAGCTTCATCGTTAGACGCTCCACCAAAAAAGCCTGAAAAGGCTTTTAGCCCTTGAGCCATCTGAAAAAGCTGTGAAAACTCGCCGATTAACGCCTGCCCAGCTTCGCTAGAAATGCCTGCTCCCTTAAACAAGCGATCTTGCCGACTGGCGGAATCCAGCACTAGGCTTGGGTTTTGGACTTCTTTCGCCTTCATCGAAGCCAGTAACGCCTTCCACTGACGCAATTTCTGCTTGTGATCCGCCCCTAGGCTGTTACGATCTTTGGTGTTCATCTGCATCATGGGTAACATCGCCAAAATCGTCCCCATGCCCCCCATTTTCTGGATGCTTTCTTGCAAGTTGACGTAATCCCGAAAGCTCAATTCGCCCTTCATCACACGTTCCATGACGCTTGCCATGCTCGCTTCTTGGTGAGATGCCATGGCTTTTTCAAACAAGGTCGCCAAATCGCCCATGCCCATAAGGCGTTGAGCCATGCGATCAGGGTGAAACGGCTCTAAATCGTTGGGGGTTTCGCCCATGCCTAAAAATTGAATAGGAATGCCTGTGGCTTCTCGAATAGACAACATCGCACCGCCCTTGGTGTCGCCGTCCATTTTGGAAAGCACGCAACCGCTTAGCCCGATTTGCATGTGAAAGGCTTCCACGACGTTCACCGATTCCTGCCCGATCATCGCATCCACGACGAGCAAGGTATCGGTGGGTTTGTGGCGATGCTTTAGAATGAGTAAATCCGCCATGGTTTCGGTATCGGCTTGCAAACGCCCAGCGGTGTCGACAATCACGTGCGTCGCTCCTGCTTCTTTCGCCTTTTGAAGCCCTGTGGCGACCACATCGAGCATCGACGTAGCGGATTCATCCTTGTAAACGCCTATGCCTAGGGAGTTTCCTAAAATGGAAAGCTGTTCCATCGCCGCGGGACGAACCGTATCCGCCGCAATGAGGAAGGGCGTTATTTCTGCACCTTCTTGCGATTTTAGCCACAACGCCAACTTGGCGGATGTCGTGGTTTTGCCCGCCCCTTGCAAGCCACACATGAGCAGGATGGCAGGGTTTTCAGGCGTAAAACTGTCTCGTTTTTCTTCAGAAACGGCGTTGAGAGGGCTTTGGGCATCCCCGAGCAGGTCTCGGAGTTCTTGGTGCATGAGTCCCATGAATTGATCTTCAGCGTCCCAGCCGTCGAGTTGTTTGGCGGAAAGGGCTTTTTCACGGACTCGTTTAACGAATTGCCGAGCGACTCGAAAGCTGACATCCGCTTCTAGCAAGGCGTTTCGCAGGACTTGGCAGGCGTCTTGCACGGCGGATTCGTCGAGGGTTTTGGCGTTGCCTTTAAACAGTGAGGTCATATTCGAGAGAGAGTTGCTTAGGGTGTCAAACATATGAAAATCCTTTTTGATCAATTAGGATTCATTATACATCAAACGCCTAAAGCTAGAATAGGGGGTTCTAAATCAGGAGAAGGGACGGCTACAGCACCCGATAGAACCCACGACCCACAAACACCCAGTAAGACTTGCAACTATTGTCGTATCTCTATCGCTTTCCATGAAGAGTGTTCTTCACGAAAAGAGAACTTATTTTTTTCGACGATGCGTAGATTCTGAAATAGGCTCAAATTCATCACCTATAGTGTTTCCTAATAGTTGTTTTGCTATTTCTTTAATTTCTTCAGGAGATAGATGCTGTTTACGGCTAGATTTATACCCATCCACCGCCTCTTTCAGGCTTCCAACAGAAATATTGAATTGTTTAGCAATGTTTTCAATATTAGCAGGAGTCCCCTTCCCTGTTGAGTAATAACCTCCATTGCGTTGTGTAAAAGATAGAGAGAAAATATTCATAAAAAAATCCTTTTGATTCGGACGACTTAAGTAACATTTTAGTTTGGAAAAGTTTATTTAACCTACCATAACTTTCAGTATAAAAAGCCAAAAAAAATAAAAACTGTCCTTGGCATATAACGATACTTATCGTTTATTTTAGCACCCTACACCACATGATAGGCCCCACCACCCACAAAGACCTAGAACTTGTAGCGATGGGTACTTTATACTACCCTAATAAAAGCCTTTAAAGGGTTGCGTATAGTGTTCGTTAGAGGAAAGAGGCTATTAGGCTATTCTAGGAGCCTAGATTTTTTTGTTCGGGCGTGTAGGAAACACTACATAACCAAACAAAAAATCGTAGCGACAACGAAGAGACAATAGAACATTTTATATAGAAAATACTATAGAATGCTCTGTAAAAGTTCAAGTCGGATGAAGATTCAAGGAAAAACAAACGGCTTTTGAGGCGTGTACATAGACGTACACAACGCTGATTGCTTGCAATCACTCGCGAAGCGAACAACGGCTTGTTTTGTTGATTGCTTGCAATCACTCACGCTTCGTGCACATGAAGATTCGCCGAATGGGACTTTTGCAGAGCTTTCTATAGGAGAGGGGACAAGACCACTGTTTGATTTTTTAAAATACGAGAAACAGACTATTCCAAAGTCTTCGTATTGAAACGTCTCCTTTTGATGTGATTTTTTTCACCTTACGAATCATCTTTTCTGTCGTGGACTTTGTCATTCTATAAAAGGGTTTTCACGTGTAAAACCGTCAAGGCTTTTGAAAAATAGTTACACTTATAGAATGTAAGCTCCCAATGCAAGGGAGTGAGGGAGAATAAAACGCTTATGAAAGATGCGTCAATGAACCACGCATGGCACGCCGTTATTTTAGCAGGCGGCAAAGGCACTCGCCTTCGTCCATTTACGGACAAGTTGCCCAAACCCTTGGTGCCATTAGGCAACATCCCCATTTTAGAATTGATTATTAAACAACTTAAAATTTACGGCTTTAAACGAGTCACCTTGTGCGTTGGGCATATGGCGGAACTCATTCATGCCCATTTTGGTGAAGGGCAGAAGCTCGGCATTCAAATCGACTACACCTTTGAAGATTCTCCCTTAGGCACCGCAGGACCCTTGGCGTTTTTACCCCAATTGCCTGAAAACTTCTTGGTGATGAATGCCGATATTGTCACCGATTTAAACTTCAAAGCCCTGATGGAAGAACATATCCACAATAAAGCCGTGGCGACACTGGCGACCTTTCAACGCACCACGCAAATTGAATTTGGCATTTTGGATTTTGTCAACAATACGAATGAAATCGCAGGGTTTAGAGAAAAGCCCACCCTTGTGCATTCCGTGTGCATGGGGATTCACGCCCTTAGTAAATCGGTGGTGGACTATATTCCGAAAGGCGAGTTTTGCGGTATTGACACCCTTGTGACTCGATTGATGAACGACACCCACACGGTAAGAGCTTACAAGTTCGACGGCTACTGGCTCGATATTGGTCGTCACACCGATTACGAGACGGCTCAACGAGACTTTGAACCCATGCGTCATCGCCTATTGCCAAGCAATAAAGGCGTGAAAACGGTGGCTCAAGAAGACCGTGTCGTCACGGTACATGAGAAAAAACGACAAGGCAAAACAAGCGTAGCCAAGCTGAAAAACGTTAAGCCAGCTTGATTTTAAATAAGGCTTGTCCGTATTCAACGGGTTGCCCGTTGCTGATGAGCACTTCCACAACGGTTCCTGCCACATCGCTTTCGAGTTCATTCATTTGCTTCATGGCTTCTAAAATACAGATCGTTTGCCCGACCGTAATCGTCGATCCTTTAGGGGCGAAAACAGGCGATTCAGGACTGGCGGCTGAATAGAAGGTGCCGACCATTGGTGAAGTCACCGTATGCAAGGAGGCATCTTCCACAGGTGCCGCTGGAGCAACAGGGCTGGCTGGAGCCGTTGGGCTTGGTGCAGGAGCCGTCAACACGGGAGCCGTCGCCATAGCAGGCACAGCTCCACCGATTTGGTGAATGGTGTGCGACACGGACGCTGGGGTTTTAATGGTGATTTTTTTGTCGCCATCAGTAATGGTGATTTCGGCAAGGTCTTTTTCACGAGCCAAATCGGCGAGGGCTTGAAGTTGTGTAATGTTTAAATCCATGAAGGGCATCTCTTTCTAAATAAGGGGATGACTATTCGTCTATCATACATCAATCCCCCCCAAACTATCAAGTATAGAAAAAAGTCCTGTTCCCTCTCCTTGAGGAGAGGGCTAGGGAGAGGGGGGATGTTTAGAACCCAGTGTTTACATCTACTCCCCACCTCAACCCTCCCCTTAAAGGGGAGGGAGTAAGACGGCTAAGAAAGCTGACTTGTCAAAAAGCCGTATTAGAGGTTTAATAAGGATACCAGTTAAACAAGGAGTCCCCCCATGTCTTACCCCACCACGATTCGAGTCGCCCATAGCCCCGATGCCGACGATGCCTTTATGTTTTACGCCTTGGCTCAACACAAAGTCGACACCGAAGGTTTGACCTTTGAACATGTCTTAAAAGATATTGAAACCCTCAATCGTGAAGCCGCGGTGGGTACTTACGAACTTTCCGCCATTTCCTATCATGCCTATGCCTACTTGCATGAGCAATACGCCATTTTCCCTGTCGGCTCTTCCATTGGCGAACAATACGGCCCTGTGCTTGTGGCGAAAACGCCAATGAGCCTCGAAGACGTCTTGGCATCGGGCAAGCCTGTGGCGATCCCTGGCGAGCAGACGTCTGCCTACTTATTTTTGAAATTGTACTGCCCTGAACTGCCTACGGTGAAAGTGCATTTCGGTGAAATCCCCCAAGCTGTTTTAAACGGCGACGTCATCGCTGGTTTGGTCATTCATGAAAGCCAAGTGACCTACACCGAAGAAGGCTTGCATAAAATCGTCGACTTAGGCGAATGGTGGTTTGAAAAAACAGGCTTGGTCTTACCACTGGGATGCAACGGCATCCGTCGTGATTTAGGCGATGAGCTGATCCAAAAAATCTGCCGTGTCTTGTATCGTTCCGTGAAGTGGGGCTTAGACAACCGAGCTGAAACGCTCGCAGGTTGCCAAGAATACGCCCGAGACTTGCCTGAAGAAAAAACGGATAAGTTCGTCGGGATGTACGTCAACGATTTAACGCTGTCGATTACCCCTGAAATCCGTGAAGCTGTGACCTTAATGCTCAAAGAAGGCTACGAAACAGGCATCATCCCCACGTTGGTGACGCCTGAGTTCATCGAATTCCAAAGCCCTCTTGCGGTCTAAGCCATGTTTACAGGACTTATTCAAGGCATTGGCAACGTCATTGGTATCACAGCGGTAGATAAAGGCGTGCATCTAAAAATAGAAGCTCCTTTGCTCGAAAGCCCCTTAACCCTCGGGGCGAGCATTGCCTTAAACGGCTGTTGCACAACCGTGACTGCCTTTCATGTGAGTGATACGTATCAAGTATTTGAAGTGACGTTGTCGTCTGAAACGCTCGCACGCACGCAGTTTCAGCACATCACGCTAGGCAGTCGTCTTAATCTCGAATTGCCGTTATTGCCCACGAGTCCCCTAGGCGGGCATTATGTCACAGGGCATGTTGACGGATGCCTTGAAGTCAAAGGCATCCAACC
>JBILSS010000178.1:0-3180 GCA_044371965.1 Vampirovibrionales bacterium | reverse complement strand
TCAATTTTTCGCCTGTGTAGCCCGCCTTGGTGCCTTCAATCAACCTCTTGCGAATCGCAGGCAAGAAGATATTCACCGTTTTTTGGTCAGGGTTGTACAACGCCATGGTCGTACCGCCATCGGGACTTTGGGGTAGAATGGCGAGTTTGACGCCTTCTGTGCCGTAAGCCCTGCTAATCATATCTTGAATCGGGGTCATCGCTTCCGTGATGCGTTGGGCATCGAGGTTGCCGAAGTCCGCTTTTTTGGATGCCGTTTTAAACGCCGTCTTAAAACTGGTCGACGTCAAGGTCGATTTCAAACTGCTTAAAACCCCTGCATCGCCTGACAAAGCACTGCTTGTGGTGGATGTATCCACCAAGTCGAAGTTGGTAGAGAGGGCATCCACTTCACGAGCTTGAACGACTCGCTGTTGCACCTGCGGACGCCCTTGGTCATCAAAGCGAATCACATTTTGCTTGGCGGTGTAACGATCAAAGAGATTGCCTTTTTCTTTGGCTTTTTTAGGGTCTTTGGGATCCGCACTGCTTTGTTTGTCCGCCGAATAGGTCACATAGCTTTGCAATTGGGGTTCATAATCGGGGAGTTCGCCTGTACTGCCCAAAATCCCGAGCTTGGTTTTGGCTTCGTTTTCACTTTGTGAACTTTGAAATTCCGCCAAGCCCGCTTTTAACAGACGGTTGAGATTTTCAGCGTCTTGCGGTTTATATTCGGTGATGTTTTGTGCTTTTGAAGGGTCGATATTCGACACTTCAAAGCCGTTGCCCAAGTAGTATTTAAGTCCTGCTTGAATATTCTCGTCGAGTCCTAGCTTTTTGGCGGTTTCGACGAAATACGTTTGAAGCTGTTGATTTTCCGCAGCTAAGGTGGATGCATTGCTTGTTTCAGGTTTCGTTTCAGGTGTGCTTTCTGTGCCTGTTCGTTGGGTGTCAGGCGTCGCTGGTGTGGTTGTTGTGGGTGGTGGAGCAGTCAGTGCTGGTGGAAGCGTCACGGGTTGTTGCCATGACGGTTGAGCAGGCGCTTGATAGATATTTGGCGTTTGATACGGTTGCATATACGGATTCAACGCCCCTGGGTTGTTCGCATACGGATTGCCTGCTAGCGAAGGATTCGGCATCATGCTTTGCCATTGGGCTTGGGCGTATTGGGCGTAGAGGCTCTGTTGAGCTTGTGCCTGTTGTGTAAAATTGAGTGCCGAAGATTGGGTCGTCATGGGTGTTTGTTTTGTCCTAAGCTAAAATATGCTAAACTATAAAAACAGTTGTCAAAAGCATAAACACTTAAAGCCTCCGCTTTTGTGCTAGTGAAAAAAGTCTTGTTCCCTCTCCTGAGGAGAGGGCTAGGGAGAGGGGGGGATTTTTAGAATCCAGCGTGACATCTACTCCCCACCCCAACCCTCCCCTTAAAGGGGAGGGGGTAAGAAAAAAAGGAAACCCATGAACGCCAAAGTCATTATAATCGGAGATGAACTCGAAGCCTGCGTGACGGCTTGCGTCCTAGGCTGGCACGGCGTACACGTCACGATCTTACGACGTAGCACCAATCTGCTGGGGGGATTGTCGACTCGTGGGGGCTTAAGCTACATGGATCTCACCCCCGAATTCATTCCGCCGATGATGCAATCCATGCTAAACGACGCTGGCTTAAAGCGAGTCGCCTTACACGCCGAAACCGCCGATGCCGTGCTAAAAAAGCAGTTGTCTCAAGCCAACGTCAACATCGTGAGTGGGGTAGAGGCTCATGCTTTAGCAGACCCCACAAGACTTCTAGGCATTCAAGACATCCACAGCAAGATCACCTACACCGCTGATTTCTATATCGATGCCACCCCCGATGCCACGATTGCTCGTCAAGCAGGCGTGCCGTCTCTGCTCGGTTTGCAAGGCGTTTTTGGAGACGATGAAACCGTCAACGCCCTAGGCGTAAGTCCTGTTTTTCGTGTTGCTGGGCTGGATTATCGCCGTTTGCAAACGGCGGAAGAGGGCTTGCGTCACCGTATGGATATGCCCAACTTGCTGGCTCGCCATATGCCGTGGTTGAGCGAAGATGAGCGTCACGCCTTGATTGAGCGTCCCACTTACGCCCCCGAAGAATCGGATTACTTGGATATTCTGAACAACGTGATTGGTGTGGCGTATCACCATTGGCGATACGGCGAAAACATCGCTTACGAGTCGGCTCCGTTTTGGGTGGATGGCTTTAATATCGCCCGTTTAAGCGACGGTTCGCTAGGCTTTAACGGCTTAATCACACGCATGCCCTTGGCGGAACAGGTGAAAGCCTCTGAAGAGGGGCATCCGCCGACGTCTGAAATGATGGCTGAAATGCTCGCTTTTGTCGACTTTCTGAAAGAAATTACGCAGGTAGACGATCTGCACTTGCTACCGCCTGAAGAGATTTACATCCGTCAAACCTATTTATTAGAAGCCCAAGAAAATATCACGGGGCGAGACCTGTTTTTAGGCGGTGTGGATGCGTCTGAAAGTGTGGGAACCTTTAGTTATTGGTTAGATTTTCGGGGGGTTCATCCATGGAAGGCTTACCCTGATTTGCATCCTTTGCCTAAGCCTGTCTTTAATGTGGGCTTGAAGCCTCACTTCCCCAAGCAGATCGATAATTTAGCCTTCGTGGGACGCTCTAGTGGGTTTAGCCCCTTGTCACAAGGGGCGTGTCGTATTGTGCAGTATGGATGCATCGTGGGCGAAGCCTTGGCTCATGCCCTAGCGATCGCTTTTCAGCGAGGGATTCATCCCTTAGCGGTGGAGCCATCTACGGTGTACAAGGCTCAAGCACAGCTAGCGGTGGCTTTAAACGTGGCGAATCCGCAACGTTCGGGGGGCTTTTCGACGATAACGCAAGCTCTCACTCACAGTACCCTACTTGCTCGGGATGAATCGCTTGGCTTTTAATTGGTATAAACAGGCATAACCGCCGTCAAGGTCGGATCAATCAAACGCTTACCCGCCTTTTCAAAGACGATCGAAAGCACCGTCCGATTTTCAATCTCCACCACGGAATGCACCACGCCTAAGCCATAGACGTCATGTTGCACATGCATCCCTGGTGAATAATGCACGACCGCTTGTGTAGGGACTTCAACAGGCACAACTGGAGTAGGATCTTGATATTCGTACAAAGGCGTATGTGCCACTGCCACGCCATCTAAGGAATGAGGCGGTG
>JBILSS010000065.1:0-10901 GCA_044371965.1 Vampirovibrionales bacterium | reverse complement strand
TCAATAATGTTGATCTGACAATCTTTCCAAGATGTCGTAATCGCAGCGGATGTAATGGTAATACCACGTTCACGTTCTTGTTCCATCCAGTCAGTAACAGCGTTACCGTCATGGACTTCACCAATTTTGTGTACTTTACCTGAGTAGAACAAAATACGTTCTGTTGTAGTGGTTTTACCAGCGTCAATGTGAGCAGCAATACCGATGTTACGGATTTTTTCAAGGGGGGTTTTACGAGCCACGAGCGTGATTCCTCTGCAGTTTAGGGACAATGAAACATATAATAATTCTATTATACCTCAAAATACGTAAAGTCCAACGAAATTTTATATAAAGCGATAACACAAAAAAGGCTTTACATCGTTTTATGTCTATGATAACGTTATTAACAATTACTCTTTAATCTATGATTGAATCTAAAAAATGACTGCGATTCCGTTTCTTTTCTCTACAACACGAATGTGATGCATGGCTTTCTTTGAAGGCTTAAATTGAACTATATCGATTAAAATATCACATTATTCACTATTGATAGGAAGCGTTTGTCTGATGAATGACCCTTCTCGATGTTTATTGCTGAATAAACATCTTTCTCCTAATTCGACCCATATTACCCCTGTGAGCTATCCGTCCAACTTGGACAAGGCAGACTTGGTGTCTTTGCCGACGACCATTACCCCGACTTCCAGCTCTGAGGATAAAAAGAAAGCCAAGCAACAAAAAAATGCCCCCAAGTCGCATTGGATGACCAACGCAGGTTACGCCGTATATGCAAGCGTGGGAGCCATTAAAACCGTTTCAAGCTTGCAAAGAGGCATTCAGCATGACAATCCCACCCTTCTTTTAGGTAACATCGGGCTATTGGCGTCGCTTCCAGCCGTCTTTTTATCGCATGGCTTTTATGCCAAAGCGGCGATGCTTGTGGCGAATCACTTGTCTGAAATGGCGGAAGCAGCGGTGGGTTATAACGATCGAGTTAGTTCAACGGAAAATGAAGCCAGAAAGTTTGGTAATGCCGTAACGCCCTTCAAAAGTACAGGCTTACCCGGTATGAAAAAATGGTTTAATGGCGATTTATTGAAGCGTTACCTTACGTTTAGTGCAACCCACACGGACCATCAAAACATGGGTGCTTTTTTCGCTTATGTAGGCAAAGATCTTCATTATGCCAGCAAACAACTAGGGGCTTCCGTACAAGCAGGGGGGGACTTAATACGAGAAGTCGGTAAAAAAGTCGTGAAGCCGTCTCATCAAATTCGTTTGCCTGAACGCTTTCATGTGGATTCACTCCCCGAAGGTGACGTCCGTAACATTCAGGTTCAACGCAACCTTTATCATGTTGAAACCACGGGTGCTTTTGGAGGCATTGTGGGTGTGGGTGTTGAAACCCTCGCGGAAACCTTTGGCGTGAATCATGTGGCGAAACTCTTTACACGCCCTGCTTTATTGATGGCGAACCTATTTCAAACCACAGGGGCTTTATGTGGAGCCAAGCAGATTTGGCTTAGAACAGATGCTCACAGGCAAGCAAGTCCCAAGGATAAAAAACTGGCTCTTCAAGAAGCAGGAGGAACGGTGCTTGAAGCCGTGGGAGCCGCCAGTTGGTCGAACGACTGGTTGCTGGGGATTTATCGCTTGGGGTCATTACTGAGAATGCCGTATCGTAAACATAAAACCATGCTTGAAAAAGATGCTGAAGGCAACATTGTTAAAGTCAAGGTCATTACGCCTGAAATCGAAGCTGCTTTACGAAGTGAAAACTTATCCTTTTTGGTAGATGGCGTGGCTGCCGTGCTTATTTTAGGCGCACCTGCGGTGGCGTGGTGGGAAAAGCAGCATCATACGACGTTGAACCCCATTGAACGCCGTAAGCATAAGCAAATGGTTCAAAAGAAAAAGACTCATACCCTAAATAGTATCAAAACACCACTTTGATTATCTAAAAAAAACTATATCGTGAAAAACGTTCCACCAAAACGAAAGCGAAAAAGCCCACGCTAATTTGACCGTTCAAGGTAAAAAAGGCTTGATTCACACGGCTTAAGTCATCTGCTTTAACCAAGCGATGCTCACTCACGAGTAGTATCCCCATTAGCACAGTGGCTAAACAAAAACCCCAACCCACAAAACCGTAAGCCGAATGACTGTATTGCCAAGCAAAAATGAGCAAAAAAAGCATAGACCCTGCGTGCATCCAACGGCTAAGCTGTAATGCCGTTTCGATGCCCACTTGAGCAGGCAGACTACACAAGCCTTGCGAACGATCAAAATCGGTGTCTTGGCAGGCATAAATGACATCAAAGCCCATGACCCACAACGCCACAGAAGCCCCAAATAAAATCGGCAAACCGCCTTGCCATGCCCCTGTTTGAGCCAGCCATCCACCAATGGCAGAAGAGCCGAGGGCGAGTCCCAACACCAAGTGACACAGGCTCGTAAAGCGTTTGGTATACGAATATAAGGTGAGGATTAAAACAGCGACAGGCAACAATTGTTTGCACAATAAAGGCAATTGCCACACGGCGAAAATCATCAAGCCTAACGCCCCAAGTGTGAGTCCCCATGCTTCTGCTTTAGAAACCAAGCCTGCGGGGATTTCTCGTGAAGCGGTGCGAGGGTTGAGGGCATCTAGGTGAGCATCGGCTAAGCGGTTTAAGCCCATGGCGTAGGTGCGACCGCCGACCATCGCCAAAGTCACCCATAAAACGGTGACGAAAGACGGAAAATGCGGAGACGGATTCGCTAGTAATAAAGCTGTCATCGCAAAGGGTAGGGCAAAAATCGTATGCTCTAAACGCACCAAGTTGGCGAAATGCGTGGCTTTTGTCTGGAGACGTTGCAATAGGCTCATGCGGTTGCACTTTCTAAACCGTGGGTTTTCAAATAGGCGTGAGCCTTCTCAATTCCCATGACGGCATCGTGAGCGGGCAAGCTCCCCACCGTAACCGTGCCTAAGGGAAGCACAGGCAACACGACTCGCAATTGCCCTGCTTGCAAGACTTTTTTGTCTTTCGCCATAAAGGGGATTAAATCTTCAGGTGTGGGCAATCCAGCAAGGTTTTTCAGAGCGTCGTAAGGGAACAGAGCCAAGTTTTCCATTAAATCGATGATGCGTTTGACGTGAGCGTCTCCCAAAACAGCTTCGTTGGTGAAGATCGCACAAAGCATGCCGATCGCCACGGCTTCCCCATGCAGGAGCCTACCGTATCCATAACACGCCTCATACGCATGGGCAAAGGTATGCCCCATGTTCAGGCAAACACGCCCACGAGCGTCGTTTGCAGGGAAGGATTCCGTTTCGTCTCGCATGACGACCGCCGCCTTAATCGCACAGGCTTTGCGGATGAAGGCGTTTTCTTCTAAACGCCAATCCGATTTTAAACGCTCAAAATCAGCCAATAAGGACGTGTCTTCGTCGATATGGGCATCCAATGCCGTGGCTTCAATCAAGGCGTATTTGAAGAGTTCCGCTAGCCCTGCTTGGATTTCTCGAGGGGGGAGCGTCTGTAAGGTCTTGGTGTCGATGCTCACCAAATCGGGTTGCTTGAAGGCACCGATGCTATTTTTGACGTCGCCAAAGTTGACGGCGACTTTGCCTCCTACGGATGAATCCACTTGCGAAAGCAGGGTGGTGGGAACTTGCACAAAGCGAGTGCCTCGGTAGTAGCTAGAAGCGAGAAAGCCTGTCAGGTCACCGACGACGCCTCCGCCTAAGGCGAGAAAGACATCTTTTCGGGTCATGCCTGCTTGCATGGCGTGTGCGTAAAGCCCTTCAAGGATTTTTAAGTCTTTGGCGACCTCTCCTTGAGGCACAGGGGCTTCAAGCATCTTAAAGTCACTGCTTTCTAAGGCGTGACGAACCTGTTGTAAATAGGAGCTTGGCAAGCCCACATCATAGACCACCATAATTTTTTGGGTGGGGCTGATGCCTGCCTTTTGCAGATCCTGCCCCAATAACGCCAAGCCTCCTGCTTTGATGAGAATCTCATAAGCGTGGGGGGTGCCGTCTAGTTTCAGGGTCAAGGGAGCTTCTTGGGTGTGGGGGATATTCATTTAGACAGGTTCCGCCGAGCTGACGTTTCTTGAAACGCTTGGTAAAAAGTAAGTGACATAATTATAAAGGCTTTCAATGACCGCTTCTAACGCTTCTTGAGGTTTTAAGTCTCCTGTTTGCACATGGACTTGAGCCTGCTCATAAAACGGCGTGCGTTCGGCATAGAGACGTTTGACGACAGTAGACGGATCTTTCACATTGATCAACGGGCGTTCTTTGGGAGAAAACATGACACGCTCCAGCAAATCGTTTTCATCCATTTCAATGTAGATGACAATGGCATTGTCTAGTGCCAGATCCAAATTATCTTGGCGGACTAAGGCCCCTCCGCCAGTGGCAATGACGGTGTGGTCTTGACTCAAACAATGAGCCAAGCAGTCGCTTTCATACTTGCGAAAGGTGGCTTCGCCGTCTTCTTGAAAAATGCGAGCGATCTTTTTGTGATGAAAATGTTCAATGGCGTTGTCGGTATCGACAAAGCGAAAACCGAGTACAGATGCCAACTTTCTGCCGAGCGTTGATTTTCCGCAACCCATAAAGCCTGTAAACACCAAGCGTGTCAAGGCTGGATGCGTTTTAAGGGCATCGACGTGTTCTTGGGCTTTTTCAGATAAGGGCAAGGGGGCATCTTGCATGGGTGGGCATCCTTTGGGCTCGCAAATATAATGTTGCTTTTAGTATACCATCCACAAAAATGCTTGACACTAGCTAATAACAATTCTTATTTAAAATACTTTCGTGGAGCTTTCTATACGCTATTCAATCGTTTAAATGGTAATCGTTTTTTCTTACTAAAAAGTAGATGCTATTATTTTGACTGTGTTTGATTTATACTAATTTTTTAAGAACAGTTTTACAGTCGTCTTTACACAAAAAAATCCAAACTGCTTAAAAAATAAGGGTTCTCTTCATGAATGCGTCTTCAACACATGACAACAGAGCTTGGCTGGTACTCGAAAACGGAGCAATTTATGAAGGAAGCTCTATTGGTAAACGAGGCGAAAGCTTCGGCGAACTCGTATTCAACACCGCTTGCACAGGCTATCAAGAGATTTTGACGGATCCCAGCTATAAGGGACAGGTCGTGATGATGACCTCTCCTGAAATGGGCAATACAGGCATCAACACAGAAGATATGGAATCCACCGCCATGCACGCCAGTGGCTTTGTGGTGCGTCGCTTAAGCAAGGTGACCTCCAACTGGCGCGCCGCAGGGTGCCTCGACACCGCTTTAAAATACGCAGGCATTGTAGGCATTGAAGGAGTCGACACCCGAGCGATTACCCGTTCGGTACGGAGCGAAGGGGCGTTGAAATGTGGCATTACATCAAATGCTCACCGTTTGCAGGCGTTTTTAGAAGACGTCAAAGCTCAGCCAAGTTTAGACGATCAAGATTTGGTTTTTCAAGTCTGCACACCCAAAGCCTATTCCTTAAAAGGCACGCAGGTAGACGGGCATTTATACGCCTTAAACCGTTTGGTGGCAGTGGATTACGGCATTAAGCAAAACATTTTACGGCAATTGCAAAAACTGGTGGCTGAAATTGTGGTATTACCTGCCACGGCTACTTATGAAGACGTCCTAGCTTACACGCCCGATGCTGTTTTCTTGTCAAACGGACCTGGGGATCCTCGCCGCTTAGGGGGAGCCGTCACACTGGCTAAGCGTTGTATCGACAACGGCATACCGATTTTCGGCATTTGCTTAGGGCATCAGATTTTAAGCTTGGCGTTGGGGCTTTCGGCTGAAAAAATGCCGTTTGGGCATCACGGCGGCAATCACCCTGTGAAAGATGTGGAATCAGGCGTGATTTACATCACCAGTCAAAACCACAGTTACGGCGTCTGCCCCCCCACCGATGCTCACTTGGCTCAAGAGATTCTCATCACCCATGTCAATCTAAACGACGGCACGGTTGAAGGCATGCGTCACCAGCATTTGCCTGTGATGAGTGTGCAGTTTCACCCTGAAGCGTCGCCTGGCCCTGAAGAAGCCAGCGTGATTTTTCATCAATTTGTGGACGCTTGTGCCAACGCTCGTGCGAATGCTCAAGTGAAGACGGCTCCTGCTGAAATTGTGGTATCGTAAGCGATGACGCAAATCGGCTATACCATTCTTGTGGTGGACTCTGTGCAAGAGAGCCTTCCGTTTTGGACAGACGGCTTGGGATTTAAAATAGACAAGCCGAGTGATTTGGCAGGCTATCAGACCCTCGTTTCTTCAACAGGGCAGACCTTTGCCTTGGTGGAAGCGACCGTTTTAGAAGCCCATACAGGGGTAGCGGTAACGTTGCCTTTTGTGGAAGTGGGGAACTGGTCGAATGGTTTGTTTTTCAGTGTGGAAGTCGATGATTTAGCCAAGGTGCTTGAACGGCTCAAGCCGTTTGAAGTCCATCGACTAAAAGCCCCCAGCGTCATGCCATGGGGAGCCACCGTCGCCTTTGTGCAAGAGCCTCAAAGTGGTCTGTGCTTTGAATTGATGCAGAAAACGCACAAATAAATCCTCTTTGGTTTTTATGCTGTTGTTAAGGATTTATGAAGCTCTAATAAGGACTTTTTTATGACTACTGTCTCTTCTACCTCTTCTTTTCAGGGATCTTTTCAAAAACCGTCACAAAGACCTTCTCAAGATCCTCAAACTTCCCCTTTGGGATCTTTTTCAAGAACAATTCAAGGGAAACCTTTCAATGCTGAAGCGGTGAATGAAGAAATGGATCAAGTGGGTAAGGGACTGTGGAAGCCTCTTTTAGGTATTGCTTTGGGAGCAGGTGCCATTGGAGCGGGGATTAAGCATTTTAATCCTACGAAAGCCTTTACCTCTTTAGATCTTCTTTTACATGAAAAAAACATTCCCCAATGGGGACAAACCGCCTTGGCTGGACTTGAAATTGCTGCTTTAAGTTTGGCTACAGGAGCCATGACTGACTGGGGGCTTCGTAATACGCTGAAACATCGTAATAAGCAAATCGAACAGTTACAACAAGGTGAAGATCCTGAAACAGGTTTCCTTGAAGAAAAGCCCAAATCTGTTGAAGCGGTGCTGGCACGTTCCAAGAAAAAGGATTTTGGGTTGAATCCTATTGTCAATGGAGTTTTACAATCCTTGCCACAGGCATTATTCGAAGCTGTGTTAATCGGAGGGGCGGTTATTGCTGCCAAAAGAAACTGGAAAATAAATAGTTTACTAAATGGTGTGTTACCTACATTGGGAGCCGTTGGTATTTCAGCTTTGACCTTTAGTCAAATTGTGCCAAAACTTGAAGCTGTTCAAGCCCAACGGATTCAAGAAAGCCAAGGGACTCAAGCTATTTCTTCTAAATGAAAGGATTACTCTTGAGCCGAACTAGTCGGCGACGTCGACAATTGAAGCAGTTCTTTCACCATGCGAAAATTGATGAGCTTGGCTTGAAAGAGGCTCGCCACCGCTTGCACCTGTTCAGGACTCCCCTCGCATTTGGCGGACAAGCGAAAGAACTCATCCATGCTATAGTTAATGGCTTGCGTCGGAGCCACTTCAGGCGTTGAAGGTGTTTGGGCGTTCATCATAAAGATCTTTCACCTTTTAAAATTGTTCGTATGGTTATTATAACGCTTTTAAAAGGAGATGCACACAAAAAAGCCCCTTCCTACACCCATTAAAGGAAGCGTGTGCTGCTGTGTTTCCACCCTGACACGGTTCGCACCAATGAATGTTGTAAGTTGGGGTATCCTTATTGTAAGACGCCCGTGCTTTTTTTGCAAGCCAGCGTTTCAAATCAAGCAGTTGGCGTTCAGATCAGGTAAGGGTTTAGCCAGCGTGGCATCAAACGGGGCTTGGGTGAGCATGGTGTCAATGTAGCCTCCACCGAGCAGTTCTCTAAAGTCGGCGTCATAAATGGCGGCAATTTGCCCTGGTGTCACCGCCTGTTGCGGTTTCGCCAATTCCACCAAGTAATCTTCACCCTGCGTACCTGTGGGATCCTGCACCAAACGACCGAGCGTAGGTTCACCAGCGTAACGCACCTTGATCTTGAGTTCCTGCAAGCTCGTTTCAGACGGTTCGTGCAACCAGTTCATCCGTTTGACCTTGAAATGAAGGGTTTCTAAATGCGTTTTGGCTCCGACAAAAACGGTGTTACTCTTTGCGTCCGTTTTAATGACGTAAAGGGGATGCTCATACGCCACGCCCAAGCCCTTGCGTTGTCCTCGGGTGTAAAGCCAATGACCGTCATGCTCACCCACGACTTTACCTGACTCCATCTCGACAATCTCGCCTTTTTTGACGCCCAAAACGCCCTTGAGATAATTCGCCTGACCGTCCAACACAAAGCACACATCGACGCTTTCTTTATAGCTCTGCTGAATAATGCCTCGTTCACGGGCGTACGCCAGCACGTCTTCTTTTTGCCACAAACCCAAGGGAAAGAGGGCGTGTTGCAAATCTTTGGGGAAGACTCGAGCGAGCATGTAGGTTTGATCCTTGCGTTCGTCGACGGCTCGGTGGATGTGGAAATCGACGTCTGCTCCTTGAGGGCGAAGCAGGCTCAAATAATGCCCTGTGGCGACATACTCGCAATCGAGCGATTCACGAGCATAATCGACGAGCCGTTCCCACTTGACGTAGCGGTTGCATTCGACGCACGGATTCGGCGTAATGCCTGCTTGATAGCTTTTTTCGTAATAGTCCATGACATAGTGATGAAACTCGGCTCGTAGGTCGACGGTGTCGAAGTCGCATCCGAGTTCTTCGCAGACCCTGCCCGCATTCACGAGGGCATCATTACAGCAGGTGCCTGGTCCATTGAGCGTCCAAGCGGTGAGTCCCACGACATCATGCCCCATTTCTTTGAGCATGTAGGCAATGGCGGAAGAGTCTACGCCTCCTGACATGCCAACAGCAATACGACTGGGCTTTTCAGGCAACCAGTTTCGGTGATTTTCGGCATAGGGGGTAAATGGCTTAGGCATAGGGCATCACTTTTTGTCATGGGATTGATGTTATTTAGTAAAGCACAAAAAAGACGCTATAGAAAGACTCTGCAGATTTAAAAAATCGTTACACAAGCCGACGTCCAAGCACCAGCTCAAAATGGAGCTAGTAAACCCAACTACTTTTTCTTAAACAAGCCCAAACCAGCAGGTTGAAAGCGAGCGAGTTCCGCTTGACTTTCCGCCAAGGCTTGACGCAACTTCTTATTTTCTTCCAAGACCAACAACAAATGCTTGGCAATGACCTGCTTTTCCAGTTGAATATCCCCCACTTGAAAGACATCATGCAAAAAACGCTCACGATTCAGCAAGGTCGCCAACTTACTGGCAATAAGATGGCTGGTTTTGACCAAGTAATCGTCCGTTTCAGGGGGAATAGGTAAGTCTAAATCGAGCGATTCGAGTATGTCTTCAGAAATGGCGGTGTCTTGACTTTTAAGCGCTTGCACAAAGGTACGCTTTAATAAAAGCTGTTCTTGCTCAGGCACTTCTTTAAATAAAGGGTCTTCACTTAACAAATGTTCGGCTTCTTCCCATGCACGGCTTTCTTCAGGCAAGTGTTGGGTGGCTTCAAGCAATTTGTCTAAAGGACGACTTTGCTGGCGGATGCTTTCCAACAAGGCATCGGTTTCTTGACGTTCGCTCACACGCAAGAGCTTTCGCCATTCGGGCGAAAAGAGGCTGGGACGAGTCTCGGACTCAAGGGGGAGTTCTTCGGCGGTGGAACGTTGAAGCGTCATGGAAGCGTCCTTTGGAAGATGAAAATGTGTACATTTAAGTATACTACACAAGCATCTGCTTTGCCTAGTCTTTCTTTTTCATGTTATAGTGTCGAATATACAGAGAACATCCTGTTCCCTCTCCTTGAGGAGAGGGCTAGGGAGAGGGGGGGATGTCTAAAACCCTTGTTTACATCTACTCCCCACCCCAACCCTCCCCTTAAAGGGGAGGGGGTAAAACCCTCGTTAATTAGGAAACCCTATGCCGTACTTAAGTTTAAGCCATATCGACAAACAATTTGGGGAAACCGCTGTCTTAAAAGACATTAGCCTTGATGTGGAAGCAGGGGATTTCGTCGTCTTGGTCGGCTCTAGCGGATGCGGAAAATCCACCTTATTGCGATGCATCGCAGGGCTTGAAACGCCGACCCGTGGGGAGATTGTCTTAGAAGACGAAAGCATCCTCAACAAGGCTCCGCAAGATCGTGATGTGGCGATGGTGTTTCAGAACTATGCGTTGTATCCTCACATGAACGTGTTTGACAATATGGCGTTTGGTCTAAAAATGCGAAAAGTCCCCAAGCCGTTGATCCAAGAAAAAGTCCAACATGCCGCGACTTTGCTCGGTTTGGAATCTTTATTATTGCGAAAGCCCAGCCAATTAAGCGGCGGACAATGCCAACGTGTCGCCTTGGGCAGAGCCATCGTGCGTAACCCCAAGCTCTTTTTGATGGATGAGCCCCTGTCTAATTTGGACGCCCAATTGCGTCAACAAATGCGACAAGAACTCAAAGCCTTGCATCAAAAGCTAGGTGCCACCACGATTTACGTGACCCATGACCACACCGAAACGCTCACGCTGGCGGACAAAATCGTGGTGATGAACAAAGGCAAGGTGGCTCAATATGCTAGCCCTGTGGTGATGTATCAAGAACCTGCGAATGTCTTTGTGGCTCGCTTTATGGCACAAATGAACATCGTGGTGCTTCACAAAAAAGATGAAGCGTTTCAGTTAGAAAGCCTAGAAGGCAATGTGTTTACGGAAGATTTACAGATGCCCGAAGCCCTTAGGCAAAAGTTGTCGCCTTTTTTGGATGCGTCTAAAACGGGAAAAGTCCTCTTGGGGATTCGTCCTGAACATGTGGACGTTCAAACAAGTG
>JBILSS010000064.1:0-10934 GCA_044371965.1 Vampirovibrionales bacterium | reverse complement strand
TTCATTCACGAAGTGAATCTTCACCTTTAGGATGGAGAGGTTGGGAGAGGAAACCAACGGTTTTCTTTCCCAAGAGAAGCTTTAGCTTCGACAGGTTAGGGGGCGGTTAAACCCACAAACGGAGTCTTGAGTTTAACCTCACCCTCGAACGTCTTACGACGTTCTCTTCCCTCTCCTAAAATTAGGAGAGGGAACAGGAAGTTCTTGATTTTTTTTAATTCAAATTGCGACGCACCTTGATCAAGGCATCCTTCGCGCGTTGAGCCACTTCTTCTGTGGGATGTTCCTGCTTCGCTTGCAACGCCAGCAACACCTCTCGACGGGCTTCCCCGATCTGCCCCAATGCCCACGCACACAACGCCAAAACATCCGTCGTTTCGTGCGAGTCTAGCACCTTCACCAAGGGAGCAATCGCCAAGTGATTTTTCAGCTTGCCCAAGTGCCACGCCGCAATGCACTGAATGTCGTCTTTGCCTTGTTGAAGCATGAGAATCAGTTCAGGCACGGCGTCCTGTCCGAAATGTTCCAAGGCATCGGCAGCGGTGCCGAAAATGTCATTGTCTTCATGCAACAAGGCTTTCATCAAGCAGTCTAAAGCCTTGGTATGCTGGGTTTTGCCTAGGGCTTCTAAGGCAACCAATCGCAAGGCTTTGGGTTCGGCTTCGTTGTCATAACACGCCAACAAGGCTTCTGTGGCGGATTCGCTCGCCCATTCGCCAAAGGCAATGGCAATGGCTTGGCGAACTTCGAGTCCCATCTCTGAACTGGCGTCAAATAAGGGGAGCAACGCCATAAGGGCATCGACGCTGTTGCCTTGCACGATCTGCACCAAGGCGTTCATCCGCAAATGTAGCGGAGCATTCACATTGCTCAAGGTGTCAAAGCAGGCTTGGGGGTCATAATCTTTGAAGGGGTCTTCATTAGGCGAAATCATGGGGTATCCTTGGGGCTTCACAACAACGCTATTTTACCATAAAGTTTTTAATGCTAGAATAGAAAAAATCAGAAATATTTTAAGGCAAGGTTTTAATTATGGATGTCACCACTTATCAGCAACACGTCAAACAGCTTAACGACTGGGCGTATCAGTATTACGTGTTGGACAACCCCACGGTGGAAGACGCCGTCTATGATGCCTTGTATCAACAGGTCTTGGCGTTTGAACGAGAAAATCCCCTACTGGTTTTGCCTGAAAGCCCGACGCAACGGGTGGGCGATGTGCCACTGGATGCCTTTGAAACAGTGACGCATCCTGTGAGGTTGTACAGTTTAGACAACGTCTATAATGAAGCGGAATTGCAGGACTGGTATGCGAAGCTAAAGGGGATTGAAGCTTCTGAAGGGGTTGTGGTGGAAGGCAAGCTCGACGGTTTGGCGATGACCCTGCTCTATGAAAACGGCTTGCTGGTTCGTGCCGCCACCCGAGGCAACGGCATTGCGGGTGAAGACGTCACGCAGAACATCCGTACCATTGCGAGCATTCCGCTCAAAATTCCACGCCAAGCAGGCGTTTCGATTCCTAAGCGTATCGAATTGCGGGCGGAAGTGCTGATGCCGATGAATCGCTTCAATGAACTCAATGCTCGTCGTGAAGCAGAAGGGCTGGAGCTGTTTAAGAACCCTCGTAATGCGGCGGCAGGTACCTTGAGGCAACTCGATTCAAAGCTGGTCGCCGAACGCAAGCTGGACGCCTACTTCTTTAGTGCGACGATTTTAGACGACACCTTCACCGATGCCCCCCAAACGCTTTGGGCGATGCAAAAGTGGATGCAAGACGTCTTGGGTTTTAAGTTGAATCCCCACCGTCGTTTATGCGTGAGCTTTGAAGAAGCGTGGCGTGAAATCCAACGGCTGGATGCGGATCGTGTGGATTTTGAAGTGGCTACAGACGGTGCTGTTGTGAAAGTGAATGACTTAGAAGCCTTTGAAGCTTTGGGCTATACGGCGAAATCGCCTCGTGGGGCGGTGGCGTACAAGTTTACGCCTGATGTGGCTGAAACCACGGTTTTAGGCATTGAATACAGCGTCGGGCGAACAGGCGCGATTACCCCTGTCGCCATTATGGAACCTGTTCTGCTGGCTGGCACGTTGGTACAACGAGCGAGCCTCTATAATACGGAACAGCTCCAACGCCTGCCTGTGTTGGATGAAACAGGAGAGGAAACACTTGCTACCACGGATTTACGAATCGGTGACAGCGTTCGTATTTTTAAGGCAGGGGAAATTATTCCGAAGGTGGAAGGCGT
This sequence comes from Vampirovibrionales bacterium, assembly GCA_044371965.1. Classification (GTDB taxonomy): domain Bacteria; phylum Cyanobacteriota; class Vampirovibrionia; order Vampirovibrionales; family JAJTHC01; genus JAJTHC01. Next base: position 8,688 of record JBILSS010000064.1, on the reverse strand, counting down.
TTTTGTCGAAGGCAAGGCTCGCCAAGCCCCCACGACTATTCCCACGCATTGCCCTGATTGCGAAACACGTTTGGTGGAATCTGAAAATAAAACAGGCTTGCTTTGCCCCAACCGCATGGGATGCCCCGCTCAAGTTAAGGGATCGCTCACGCATTGGGCGTCGAAACGATGCTTGGATGTCGACGGCTTGGGCGAAGAAACCGTGTCGCTATTGGTGGATAAATTGGCGGTCAAGCATCCGAGCGATCTCTACCATTTAGCGTTTGAAGCGGTCAATGCCCTCGAAGGCTTTCAAGCAAAATCCACCAACAAACTTTTTAATGGACTTCAAGCGAGTCTAAAGCAACCCTTGTGGCGATACCTGCATGGCTTGGGCTTGCCGAATTTGGGGATTGAACTCGCTAAATCGCTGGAAGGCTACATCGGGAGCTTGAGTCACTTGAAGGACTTGCACTGGTTGGAACTCGCAATTTTTGAGGGCATCACGGTGGAAGGGGCGAAGAAGATCGTCACGGCGTTAGAGGCTCCTGCGATGCAAGCGGAACTGGCTCAGCTGATTGACTTGACGCAAGACGCCGTCACCCCTGAACAAGCGTGGAAGCTGGGGGGATTGTCTGAAGCTAAACTCGTCGAACAAGTCCTGTTTGCCTTGAAAAAAGAAGCGACGTGGAAGGGTGTGGGCGAATCGACGCTGAAAAAAATCGCCGAAGAAGCAGGTCTCGACTTGTTTGATTTTAATAGTATGCGAACGGCTTTCATTGTCGGCACGCATATCCCCGATTTTCATCAACAAATTATGTTGAGAAGCACCTTTAATCAAGCCGACATCAAAAAAACGATAGGGCTTATTTTGGAGCGTTATAAAGCACTTGCTCAAGACGCAGGACTCCCTACTAAAGCGTTGCCCTTGGCAGGCAAGACCTATGTGCTAACAGGGACGCTTACCCAAAGTGGCTGGAGCCGTGATGAAGCCAAAGCCAAGCTCGAAGCTTTGGGGGCAAAAGTCAGTGGGAGCATTTCGGCGAAAACGACGGGCTTAATCGCAGGTGAAGGCGGCGGAAGCAAGCTTGCCAAAGCCGAAGGCTTGGGCGTTCCTGTGATGACTGAAACCGACTTATTGGGCTTGTTGGCTCTTTTGTAGAGTTTTAAAGAATCTTCCTTGTCCCCTTTTCTGAAAGTATAGTGCTTTATGGATAAAACAGTGTGATGCTTGAATGGTTGCACCAGCCGACGTCCAAGCACTAAATCCGAGCGGGTGAGCGAAAGCGAATCCTCGAATGCGGACGTCGTGCAAGGGAATGATGCGACGAGGTGGGTCAAAAAGGGGAGGATTTTCAAGGAGGGGAAAATGAGGGAGGAGAAACGCAATACGTCCTCCCTTCCCCCTCCTTGAACCGCCTTTGGGGGTTTGGGGAGTCTTTGGCGGCACAAAGACCCCCAAGCACCAGCTCAAGAAAGGAGCTAGAAAACCCAAAAAAACAGACAATTTTAAATAACACTTTCAAAACATAAAAAACTATATACAACAATCTGTAACAAAAAGAGGAGCGATTCAAGCTTTAGACGAAAGCTGTCGAAAGAAGGTGAAACGCTATTCCTTTTGATCAATTCTAGGATATTTTTTCTTATGTACGCCTTTTATATGACGGTTAAACGTTTACTCCCCATTATGAGCACTAGTGTTCAAGTTTTGAGTATTTTAGGTGTGGCTAGTCTTTTAGCCTGGGCAGGGGTGATTTATCACGTTTTTGATCCCAATGCGGAAGCGATCATCGTGTATTTGGGAGCCTTACCGCTGAATTTATTTCTACCCACTCAAGCCATCAATCTGTTTTTAATCAGCATGCTGGAATTATTTGCATCGTCGATTCTACAGGCGTTAAGCGTAAAAATGGATACCTATGTCACCCGTAATACCTATATTGAAAAAGACGCCCAATTTGTCGTGAAACAAAAAAAAGCCCCACCACCGATTGAAAAAACTGAGCCACATGAAACCATCTTAGCATTACGAGTACCTGAAGAAACGGCATTAACCCCTCTGAATTTAGAAATAAAACGTTTTTTGAAGTACAACGCACGGCAGATTAGCAGTGAAGCTGGGCAGTATTTAATGGCGTTTAAAACACTTGAAGAAGCGGTGGCTTACACACAGTTTGTGTCGCTTGCCATTCAAAAAGCAGGCGTGCCTGCTAATCAATATGCCCTTGCCTTGGATTATGTGCCTGTCATTGATGATTCGGATGCGGATCGAGTCTCTAAAGTATGGAAGGACAGCGTCTTGCTATGTAATTTGCAGTCGCAAGGTGAAGTGATTTGTACGGAAGGCTTCTTAAATCAATGGAATGAAAAAATTAAGCCCAAAGGCTTTACGCTCATAAAAGGTAAACCTGCAGCCTTAAAACACAGCTTAGAAACGACCGTAATGGGTATGTATCTGCTAAAAGGGAGCAATACCATAAAGACGGTGTACACCGCTGAAATTAAGTAAAGGCATCTTTTATGCGTCCGCTGATGACTCTAGTGGTTTTACCATTTTTTCATGTCGCTTATGTACCGATTATTCAAGCCAGCCTAAATGCAGGGGTTACGGTGATTGCCTTAGGCAGTCACTTAAACGAATGGACGGCTCATTTCGCAGGGCAGGCGTTTTTTCCGTTGGACGTGCATTTACGTAGTGAACAAAGCGTGATGCTGGGTTTGCAAGAACTCAAAAAACGCTTTCATTACATTGACAGGCTACTTTATGTGATGCCAGCCCCCCTTACCGATGAACAGTCGCAAAGCCAAAGCACGCCGTCTTCACTTCACGGTCAAACGTTTATGGATGCCTGTGGGGACAGCTTTGCTCAAGCCTTCACCCTGTTTCGAGAAGTTGCTCGACTTATGGCGTTGCAACAACAAGGACGTGTGTTGACGTTGATGGTGAATCGTGGGGAAGAGTCGGAAGCGTCGGATTTGTTTGTGCAAGACGTTCGTCATCAACAAATGCAAAGTTTAAACTTGCATTTGGGTGAAGAGTTTAGCGTCTATAATGTGACGTTTAATAGCTTAAGCGTGAAGCTTGAAAACGTAGGTGAACCCTTTGTGTTCGAGCAGGTGCATTCGTTTTTGTATGCATCGTATTTTAGTGGCGTAACGGCTCAATATTTGGATTTGGGGTAATATAGTATTTTAAAGAGTTTCCCTAAGCAACAAGGAGGGCATGACATGAAGGCACTGGAAACGGAATTGGCTCGCAGTTCCGCCTTGATTCACGCCTTCGTGGCTGAAAACGCTACGGTGGGCGTGTAAATGAAACGAATTCTACTCACAGGTGGCAATGGCTTTATTGGTCGCACCCTGCTCAACTCTTCTTTGGCAAGCGAGTACCACATTGAAGCCCCCAGCAGCACGGAACTCAACCTCCGTGATACCATCGCCGTGGATGCCTACTTTCAGGAACGAGCGTTTGAAGCCGTGATTCACAGTGCTGTTAAACCAGGGCATCGTAATGCGGTGGATGCCACGGATTTACTGCAAAGCAACCTACGGTTGTTTTACAATTTGCATCGGCATCGGCATCGTTTTGGCACCTTTATCAATCTAGGATCTGGAGCAATTTACGATACGTCCCAGAATATCACCCGTGCCACAGAATCTCAACAGTTTGACCGTTTTCCCAACGATGAGCATGGCTTTTGTAAATACATTATGGGGCAACAGCTCGAATTGCTACCCCAAAGCGTGAACCTACACCTCTTCGGGATTTTTGGTCCACATGAAGATTGGCAAATTCGCTTTATTTCCAACGCCGTGTGCAAAACGCTGGTCGATTTACCCATCACACTGCGACAAAATCGTCGCTTTAGCTACCTTTATGCCCCTGATTTAGTGCCTGTGATTCGTCACTTTATCGAACATCGTCCGCAACACACCGCCTACAACGTCGTACCCAACGAAGTACACGAGTTGGTGGATTTGGCGAATTTAGTACGCTCTACCAGTGGCAAAGAACTCCCTATTCAGGTGGCAAATGTTGATTATGGCTTGGACTACACGGGTTGCAATGCTCGCCTTCAAGAAGAACTAGGTGAACTATATTTTACCCCCATTCAGGACTCCGTTCTACAATTGTTTGATTTTTATAGTAAACTAGAAGAGATAGAATCTTCCCCTTTGCGATGTGATAAGTAAAAGAAAGTTGAGAACACCATGAACCATTTAGAAAAGAAAATGATCGAGCTATTGCTTGATTTGAAGGAAAATCATAATGTCATCGGCATTAAAGCCGAGTTTGAAGCCGAAGGCACTCGCATGGAAGAAGCCCTTCGTTTGAAGGAAGTCATCACACGTGCAGGCTTGGATTTAAGTATTAAAATTGGTGGTTGCGAAGCCCTGAAAGATATGTACGAAGCTCGTACCATCGGCGTCAATGCCATCATTGCCCCCATGATTGAATCGTCTTATGCCTTGAAAAAATACATTCAATCCACCAAGCTAGCCTTCCCCGAAGAAGAGCGTGCAGATGTCGCCTTCCTCATCAATATTGAAACCATCACGGGTTTCCACAACTTTAGCGAGATGCTGGAAATCCCTGAAGCGAAAGACCTGACGGGCATTGTGCTGGGTCGGGTAGACATGACAGGTTCCATGGGCTTGTCTCGCGATGACATCAACTCGGATCAGATTCTCAACCTTGCCCAAGTACTCGCTCAAAAAACGACAGCTCACGACAAAAAGCTTATCATTGGTGGCGGCGTTTCTTCCGATTCCTTACCCTTCTTTCGTCAGTTGCCTGAAGGTAGTCTTTATAAGTTTGAAACACGTAAGATTATTTTCGACGCCCAAAAAGCTTTGGCGGGTAACACGTCCGAAGAAAGTCTTGTGAAAGCAGTTGGCTTTGAACTCATGTGGCTTAAAAACAAGCGGGAATACTATGGTTTGATTTTCCAAGAAGATATGGCTCGCATCGCAATGCTAGAAGCTCGATACAAAGCCCTGATTGAAAAATTTGGTGGTGTGGCGTATGCCTAGCCCTCAAGAATCAATTGCCCTTGTAACAGGAGCCTCTAGGGGTATTGGTCTTGCGATTAAAACCTTGTTTGAAGCAAAGGGAATAACGGTTTTGGCACCCACCCGAGCCGAGCTGGATTTACAGAATCCTGAGAGTATCATTGCTTATGTAGCGTCGCTCTCGATGCCTGTGTCAATTCTTGTCAACAATGCAGGCATCAATGAATTGGCGGACTTAGCAGAGGTAGACACCGCTATGACGGAACGCATGTTGCAAGTTAATCTGCTTTCTCAGTTACAATTGCTTCAAGCCCTCACGCCTGCTATGAAAGTCAATCGCTACGGACGCATCGTCAACATGGCGTCCATTTGGTGCGAGTTTTCGAAGGAGCGGCGGCTCCTGTATTCGGTGACCAAAGCGGGCGTTAAGGGACTCACCACGGCTGCCGCGGTGGAACTTGCTCCTTATAATGTGCTGGTAAATGCGGTGGCTCCTGGTTTTGTTGGCACAGAAATGACACGACAAAACAACAGCCCCGAGCAATTGGTACAACTCGCCGCAGAGCTACCGATACGCCGTTTGGCAGAACCGAACGAAATTGCCGAAGTCGTCTACTTTTTGGCGTCGGAACAGAATACGTTTATCACAGGGCAAACCCTGTTTGTCGATGGAGGCTTCTCATGCGTTTAGAATCACTCACCGTTCAATCGAACATTAAATCCTACACGGTTTCCTTTGAAAAAACGACGGCTTTCGTCGAACAGTTGGCGACCCTTGAAAATGCCGTATTCGTAGTGGATGCCCGTGTTTGGGAACTACACCAACATAGCACCTTGGTCGCCTTACCCGCCGAAAAAGTGATTCTTCAAACCGCCGAAGAGGCTCATAAAAACATCGAAAGTGTATGTGCGTTGTACGAAAAAATCATGGCCTATGCCCCTCGCAAAAACCTCAACTTGGTTTCCATTGGCGGGGGTATTATTCAGGACATCACGGGTTTTGTCGCCTCTTCTCTCTATCGAGGGGTGAACTGGATTTTTGTGCCAACTACTTTCTTAGCTCAAGTCGATAGTTGCATCGGGGCGAAAACTTCACTCAATTTCAAGCAATACAAAAACTTGGTGGGGACCTTTTACCCACCTTCGCAGATCCACCTCTTCCCTGGCTTTTTAGACACCCTGAGCGATTACGATTACTACTCAGGCGTGGGTGAAATGGCCAAGCTCCACTTGCTCGACGGCGAAACCGCTACCCATGCGATGCTGACGGATCTACCCGCCCTCCACGCTCGGGAGCCTCTGACAGTGTTGCGTCGCTCACAAGCCTGCCTCGCCATAAAAAAAGCTTACATTGAAGACGATGAGTTTGATACAGGACGTCGCAACTTGCTCAACTACGGGCATTGCTTTGGGCATGCCATTGAAAGTGCCTGCGATTTTGCCATGTCCCACGGGCAAGCGGTGGTACTGGGCATGATTTTAGCCAACCAAGAAGCCCTTGAACGAGGCTTGCTTTCCACTGAAAACGAAGCCCTCGTTCGGGAAAAGATCCTAATGCCGATTTTGCGTCCTGAAAGCCAAGCGGTTCGCTTTGATGTGGAAGAAGCGGTGGCGGCCATGGGGCAAGATAAAAAGAATCTGGGCAAGGGCTTGGCATTGGTGATGTTAAACGATGCCTTTGAAGGCGTCAAAATCACCGATATGATACCCGAAACAGCTCGCACACGCATGCAAGCGTGGCAAGAGACACGGCTTGCTGGATTATTGAACAAAAGATAAGCAAGGATCAGACCATGGCTCCCCTTCTAAAAGTATCTGATTATATTGCTCAACGCTTGAAGCAGGTTCACGGTGTGGAACAGGTGTTTATGGTTTCTGGCGGTGGAGCCATGCACCTTAACGACAGCTTGGGGCGAGAACTTGCCTACATGGCAAACCACCACGAACAAGCCTGTGCCATGGCTGCTGAAGGCTACGCTCGTGTGAATCAACGCCTCGCTGTGGTGAATGTTACCACGGGACCAGGTGGCATCAACGCCCTCAACGGCGTGTTTGGGCAATGGACGGATTCCGTGCCTGTGTTGTACTTGTCGGGGCAGGTAAAGTTTAGTACCACGAAGGCGTCTTGCCCCGAGATTCCCCTTCGACAGCTAGGCGATCAAGAGGTGGATAGCGTTTCAATAGTGGGGACACTCACCAAGTATGCCGTCCTTATTTCAGAGCCTGAAAGTATCCGATATCACTTAGATAAAGCCATCTACGAAGCCACCCACGGACGCTTTGGCCCCGTTTGGTTGGATATTCCCCTCAATGTACAGGCTGCCCTCATCGACCCCGACAGCTTACCCGTCTTCACGCCTCCTCCAGCCAATCCGTCCTCAATGCCCCTAGAGGCGGTGCTTGATCGACTTCGGAAGGCTAAGCGTCCCTTGATTGTGGCAGGGCATGGCATTCGGCTTTCCAAGCAAGAGCCGACTTTTACCGCTCTGCTGAAAATCCTACAAATCCCCGTGGTGACGACCTTTAACGGCATGGACATCCTGCCTGAAGATCACCCCCTCTTTGCAGGACGCATTGGTACCATTGGTCAACGTTCGGGCAATTTCGCCCTTCAGAATGCGGATCTCGTGCTGTGCTTGGGGACTCGGAATAACATTCGCCAAGCCAGCTACAACTACGAAAATTACGCCAAAAATGCCTTTAAGATCGTGGTGGATATCGATGCTGCGGAACTCCAAAAGCCCACCGTTATCCCCGACCTGCCGATTCAAGCCGATTTAGCGGATTTCCTTCCCGCCTTATTGGAGGCAATGCCCACCCACACCACCCCCGACTGGGTTCGCTGGTGCCAAGCCTGTAAAGATCGCTTTGCCCACGTCAACACCCCCGAATATCAACAAACCGATGCCACCCTACTCAACCCCTATCACTTCGTGCGAACCCTCTCCGAAGCGACGCCTGAAAACGCCATCTGGGTGATGGGCAATGGCTCCGCCTGTGTGTGTAGCTTTCAAACGGCTCAAGTGAAAGCGGGGCAACGCTTTTTACTCAACTCTGGCAATGCCTCGATGGGCTATGATTTGCCCGCTGCGATTGGTGCCACCTTAGAAGCTCATGGACGCCCCGTGATCTGCGTTTCGGGCGATGGCTCGCTGATGATGAACCTTCAGGAGCTTGAAACGTTGCGGTTTCACCAACTACCCATCAAGTTGTTTATCATTCAAAACGGGGGCTATGCCTCGATTAAAAACACCCAGCGAAACTTTTTCGAAGGTCGCATGACGGCTTCTTCCGCCTGTAGTGGTGTGAGCGTACCTGATTTTGTGAAAGTCGCTGAAGCCTTTGGACTCCCCGCTTGCCGTATTCAAGGTGCTGAAGGCTTGACCGATCGTCTTGCTGAGGTACTCGCTAGGGAAGGTCCCATGATCTGCGAGGTCGTCGTGGATTCGGAATACAGCTTTAGCCCCAAACTTTCCGCCCGTCAGCTCCCCGATGGTAGCATGGTGTCTCCGTCGTTGGAAGACATGGCTCCCTTCTTGGAACGAGCGGAATTTGATAAGTGGAGACTATAGTATTTTCTATATAAAATGTTCTATTGCCTCTTCGTTGTCGCTACGATTTTTTTGTTCTGTTATGTACGTCTGTGTACACGCCTTCACAAAAAAATCTAGGCTCCTAGAATAGTCTAATAGC